>JAFLDG010000099.1 GCA_017302495.1 Burkholderiales bacterium | reverse complement strand
CGCTTCGGTGAGCAGCGCGCGCAGCCGCTCGCGCGCGCGGTGCAGGCGCGACATCACGGTGCCGATCGGCACCTGCAGCAGCTCGGCCGCTTCGGCGTAGCTGTACTCCTCGACCGTGACCAGCAGCAGCACCTCGCGCATCGGCAGCGGCAGCCGCGCCAGCGCGCGCTGCAGGTCGAGCCGCTCGCCGGCCAGCGCGAACGGCTCGTGCGCCGGCTCGGGCACCTCGTCCAGGTCGGCATGGCCGTCGTCCAGCCGCCAGTCGCGGCGCTGGTTCGCGTACAGGTTGTGCATGATCGCCAGCAGCCAGCCGCGCAGCGTGGGCCCCGGCTGCCACAGCGCCCACTTGCGGCAGGCACGCTCGACCGTGTCCTGCACCAGGTCGTCGGCGCGCGCGGCGTCGCCGGTGAGCAGCCGGGCGTAGCGGCGCAGCGCCGGCAGGTGGCCGAGGATCGGTTCGACGCCCATCATCCGGTCAACACGGCCGCTCGGGCTTTCATTCCGTCCGCGGCGGCACCGGCCCCGTCAGCCCGCCGCCGGCGGCGACTCGATCTCGCGCAGGTTGCGCAGCGCCTCGTCCGAGGACTCGAACACGTGCGGCGCCACGCCGCGCTTCTGCAACGCCTCGCCGAGCTTCAGCCGCAGGAAGCCCGAGGTGGTGTAGCGCGTGACGTTCCAGTAGTAGGCGTCGGCGAGCCCCTTGACCATCAGCGCGTACTCGTCCTCGACCTCGGGCGCGATCTCGAAGCCGTCGTAGTTGACGATCGCATACACCTTGCGGCCGATGCGGTCGAGCTTGTTCGCCACGTGCCGGCGGATGTCCTCCACCTCCTGCACGGTGTGCACCTTCAGCCGCTCGAAGTTGATGAAGAGGGCATTGTGGTCGGCGTCGTAGGTCAGCCGCCGGTCGAGCGGGATCTGCAGCAGCTGCTCGCGCAGGCCCATCGGGCCGTCGGCAAAGAGGCGCGCGTCCATCGCCTTCGGGGGCACCGGGATCAGCGGCTCGAAGTCCATCATCGCGAGGATGTCGCGCTGGATGTCGATGCCGGGCGCGACCTCGACCAGCTCCAGCCCGTGCTCGGCGAGCTGGAACACGCAGCGTTCGGTGACGTACAGCACCGGCTGCCGGCGTAACCACGCATAACGCCCGCTGAAGGTGCGGTGCTCGACCTGCTTCACGAACTTGCGCGACCGGCCCTCGACCAGGATCTGCAGCTGGCCGTCACGCACCGCCACCTGCAGCCCGCCGGCGGTGAAGGTGCCGCAGAAGACCACCGCCTTCGCGTTCTGGCTGATGTTGATGAAGCCGCCGGCGCCGGCCAGCCGCGGGCCGAAGCGCGAGACGTTCAGGTTGCCCTCGGCGTCGGCCTGCGCCAGGCCGAGGATCGCGACGTCGAGGCCGCCGCCGTCGTAGAAGTCGAACTGGTAGGGCTGGTCGATGATCGCCTGGGCGTTGGTCGCGGCGCCGAAGTTCAGGCCGCCGGCCGGCACCCCGCCGATCACGCCGGGCTCGGCGGTCAGCGTCATCAGGTCGGTGATGCGCTCCTCGGCCGCGACCTCGGCCACGCCCTCGGGCATGCCGATGCCGAGGTTGACGACCGCGTTCGGCTTGACCTCGAGCGCGGCGCGGCGCGCGATGATCTTGCGGTCCCCCATCGCCATCGGCGCGAGCAGGTTCATCGGCACCCGGATCTCGCCGGCGAAGGCGGCGCTGTACGGCTCGACGAAGGTCTGCATGTGGTACTCGGGCTTCTCGGCCACGACCACGCAGTCGACCAGCACGCCCGGGATCTTCACCTGCCGCGGCGGCAGCGAGCCGCGCTCGACGATGCGCTCGACCTGCGCGATCACGATCCCGCCCGAATTGCGCGCGGCCATCGCCAGCGCGAGCGCCTCGAGCGTCAGCGCCTCGCGCTCCATCGTGATGTTGCCGTCGGGATCGGCGCTGGTGCCGCGCACGAATCCGACGTCGATCGGGAAGGCCTTGTAGAAGAGCACCTCCTCGCCGCCGATGATCATCAGCTCGACCAGGTCCTCGGTGGTGCGGTCGTTGATCTTGCCGCCGCCGTGGCGCGGATCGACGAAGGTGCCCAGGCCCACGCGCGACAGCTGCCCCGGCTTGCCGGCGGCGATGTCGCGCAGCAGGTGCGTGATCACGCCCTGCGGCAGGTTGTAGGCCTCGATCTGCCCCGACACCGCCAGCGCCTGCAGCTTCGGGCACAGCCCCCAGTGGCCGCCGATCACGCGCCTGAGCATGCCGGGGTGGCCGAAGTGGTTCAGCCCGCGCTCCTTGCCGTCGCCCTGGCCGGCGGCGTAGACCAGCGTCAGGTCGCGCGGGTGGCCGATGCCGGCGGGGTCGTCGCGCGCGCTGTCGACGAAGCGCTGCTCGAGCGCGATCGCCAGGTTCTCGGCGAAGCCGATGCCGACGAAGCCGCTGGTGCCGAGCGTGTCGCCGTCGCGCACCAGCTGCACCGCCTCGTGCGCCTTGACGATCTTGCCGTGTTCGAAGCTGCGCAGCGCCGACAGCAGTTCGGCCGCGGTCTGGTGGTCGCTCATCGGGGTCTCCGTGCTCGCTGGGATGCCTTCGGGCTGCGCCCCGGTACCCATCCTTCGGGCGGGTGCGGCGGGCTCGCTGGCCGAGCGGGATGGTGGCCGAGCCGCCAGCTTAGAGCAACCGGCGCCTGGAGCACCCGCTCAGCGCGCGGCGGCCGGTGCGGGCATCGGTCCCGCGGCCGCGGCGGCCGAGGCCGCGGGGCCGGCGGCCGGCGGCTCACCGGCCAGCCGTGCCGCCGTGTCGACGCTGGCCGGCAGCAGGCGGTTGATCAGGTCGTCGATGTAGGGGCGATCCTTGGTGGCACTGCGCGTGCTCGGGAAGTAGATCAGGCGCAACATCGCGAAGCCGACGTTCGGATCGTAGTGGTCGAGCAGCAGCGCGAAGCGCTCGGTCGCCGACAGCCGTCCGAAGCTGAGCAGCGGCAGGTCGTACGGATCGACCCAGAAACCGAGCGGACGGTCGACGCCGCCGTCCGGCGACGAGACGACGACGTACAGCCGGCGCCGCAACGGGTCGTGGCTGAGGACGTCGACGACGAACTCGCGCCGCGCCGCCGGGCCGGCGGCCTGCGGGGAGGTGCCCGGCCGGGCCAGCGAGAAGCGCTCGGTCAGCGCCGGCGAGCCGTCGTACAGCTCGGTCAGCTGGATCGCCCAGTCGTACTTGGCACCGTCGATCTCCAGCGTCGCGGCCTGGCGCCCCTTGACCTGAGCCACGATCCGGTCGAGCTCGACGAGCAGGCGATGGCGGCGCGGCAGCGGCTCCAGCGCGATCAGGCGGTCCACTTCGGCGAACAGCGGGCCCACGTGCAGCGTGTCGTGGAAGTTCAGCGACAGCATCTCGAGCGCGACCAGGCGCTGCTCGATGTTGCGGTTCTGCTGTTCGAGGTTGCCCATCAGGCGGGTGAACAGTTCGCGCCGCAGCGCCGTGTCGGACTCCTCGCGCCGGTTGATCATCTCGGTGTACAGCCGGTACGACTGTTCGCGCTGCGCCATGCGATCGGCTTCGATGCGGGCCTGCTCGGCGTCCCGGGCGACCTGGCGCTGGTACAGCAGCGGCGCCATCACCAGCGCCAGCGGCAGCAGGCCGCGTTCGATCAGGAAACGGCCGGTCTGCAGCAGCCCCTCGAGCAGCCCGGGCGGGGAGGCCGGAGGCGGCGGCGCGGGATCACTGTCGCCCATGGCGCACGGTCAACGCGGCGCCAGCGGCGCGGTGCCGGCCGGCACCTCGAAGTCCTGCCGCAGCGGCTGGTCGCCGAGGGCGATGTCGGCGCTGCGGCCGTCGATCGTCAGCGAGCAGCGGCCCCCGCCGGCGATCGTCAGGCGGTACTGGCCCTTCGGGCCCGCCTGGCCGGAACTGATCAGCGAGCCGCAGGTGAGGATCACCTGCGCTCCCGCCAGCGGGGCGCCGTTGCGCGTCAGCGTCCCGTAGACCGCGCCCGCGTACGCCGGCATCGTCGTCGCCGCCGCCGCGATCGCCCCGGCACCGACCCAGCCCAGCCTGTTTCGCCGCATCCCCTCGTCCTTCCGCTGTTCGATCTGCCGCGGCAGTGTGGGGGCGAACCGGGGCCTTGGCAAGCCGCGGCGCCCGGCGCCCGACGGCAGGGGCGCCGATGGGTCCGCGTTTCGGGGCGCCGATGCTGGCGCAGCTCGCGCCGCCGGCCTCGGCGCAGACGCCGCCAACGGCCGCGAGCGCCGCCGCGTCGCGGCCGCATCCGGCCAAGCCGCCGTTCCCGCAGATCGAGTTGCCCGAGCGCCGCTCGCAGGGCCAGCGCGCGATCGATCTGCTGGGCGACCGGCTGCCCGAGGTCGCGGCCTGGTACGGCAAGTCGCCCGAGGAGTTCCGCCGCCTGCTGCTGCGCGACCACCGGCTGAAGATCGACCAGCGCGGCCGGCTGTTCGTCGAGGACGAACTCGACGCGCCGCTGCCGCCGCCGGCGGCGCCGCCGAAGAAGCCGCAGCCGTCGTCGACCGCGCCGAGCGAGGCCTCGGGCGCGCTCACCGGCGCGCTCGCGCCGCTCGACCAGACCTTCGTGCTGCACAGCCGCCCCGGCGCCGCGCGCACGATCTGCCTGAACTTCCGCGGCGCGTTGCTCAGCGGCACCGCGTGGAACAGCGGCGGCACGGCGATCACCGCGCTGCCCTTCGACACCGACGGCCTGCCCTACACCTACAGCACGGCCGAACTCCAGCGCATCCAGTACATCCGGCAGCGCGTGGTCGAGGACTTCGCACCCTTCGACGTCGACGTCACGACCGAGCCGCCGCCGGCGGACCGGCTCACGCGCAGCGGCGGCACCGACGGCGTCTTCGGCACCACCGTGCTCGTCACCAGCCGCAGCGGCGTGTACGGCTGCAGCTGCGGCGGCGTGGCCTACATCGGCATCTTCGACGACACGTCCGACTACTACAAGCCGGCGCTGGTGTTCTACGACGCGCTCGGCCCGGGCAGCGAGAAGTACGTGGCCGAGGCGATCTCGCACGAGGCCGGCCACAACATGGGGCTGCAGCACGACGGCTGTCGGGCGGCGGCTGCTACGCCGGCCACGGCAGCGGCGCCACCGGCTGGGCGCCGATCATGGGCGTGGGCTGCTCGCAGGCGCTGGTGCAGTGGAGCAAGGGCGAGTACGCGACCGCGAACAACGTCCAGGAGGACTACGTCGTGCTGGCCGGCAACGGCCTGCCGCTGCGCGCCGACGACCACGGCGACAGCGCCGGCAGCGCCACGCCGCTGGCCGGCAGCAGCGCGGGCGGCGTGACCACCTTCGCCGCCGAAGGCTTGATCGAGCGGCCGAGCGACGTCGACTGGTTCGGCTTCGCCAGCGGGGCAGGCACGATCAGCTTCAGCGTGACGCCGGCCGCGCGACCGGCCAACCTCGACCCCTTGATCGAGCTGCGCGACGGCGCCGGCAACCTGCTCGCCGGCGCGAAGCCCGTCGACGCGCTGCCGGCGACGCTGAGCGTCGTGGCGCCGCTGGCCGGCACCTTCTATCTGACCGTGCAGGGCGTCGGCAAGGGCGATCCGGCCGGCACCGGCTGCAGCGACTACGGCAGCCTGGGCCAGTACGCGGTCGCGGGCAGCGTGCCGACCGCGTCCGGCCAGCCGCCGGTGGCCGTGGCGAGCGCGACCCCGGCCAGCGGCACCGTGCCGTTGAACGTGGCGTTCGCCAGCGCCGGCTCGACCGACCCGGACGGCAGCATCGTCGCCTACGAGTGGGACTTCGGCGACGGCTCGGCCGTGGCCGGCGGCCCGTCGGCCGGCCATGTCTACGTCGGCGCCGGCAGCTGCACCGCGTTGCTGAAGGTCATCGACGACACCGGCCTGAGCGCGACGCGCAGCCTGACGATCAGCGCCCAGGCGCCGGTGGTGACGCTGCCGATGAGCGTGGCCGGCATCGGCATGAGCCTGAAGGTGGCGCGCAACGGCAGCGGCCAGGCGACCGCGGCGGTGACCGTGCGCGACGGCAACGGCAAGGCGGTGCCCGGGGCCAGCGTCAGCGGCAGCTGGAGCGGCGTCGCCACCGGCAGCGCGAGCGCGGTGTCCGGCAGCACCGGCATCGCCAGCCTGCCGTCGCCGAAGACCAAGGCCGGCGGCACCTTCGCCTTCACGGTCACCGGCGTCAGCCTGTCGGGCTACAGCTACCAGCCCGAGCTGAACGTCGAGACCAGCGACGCGATCACACGCTGACCCGCATCGTCCCGGCAGGCCGGCGCCGCGTGCCGGGCCGGTCCGGGTCGGCGGGTTGCGATGCGGTGAAAGGCGGGGCCGCGGGCGGCGGCTTTCGCCTCAGCCGTTGCTGCTCGCGCGCACTTCCTCGATCGTCGTCACGCCGGCCCAGACCTTGTCGATGCCGTCCTGGCGCAGCGTGCGCAGGCCCTCGGCGAGGGCGGTGCGCAGCATCTCGTCGGGCCGGGCGCCGGTCTGGATCAGGTGCCGCATCTGGCGCGTGACCACCAGCAGCTCGTGCAGCCCGGCGCGGCCGCGCAGGCCGCTGCCGTCGCAATGCGTGCAGCCCGGGGCATGGTGGTGCCGCAGCCGCCCGTCCTGGCCGAAACGCTCGCGCCAGCCGGCGAGCACCGCGTCGGGCTGCGGCCGATCCGCCGCATCGCCGAAGGCGTGCAGATAGTCGGCGAGCAGTTCGTCGACCTGCGCCGGCGTGGCCGGCACGGCCTGCACGCACTTGCCGCAGAGCCGACGCACCAGCCGCTGCGCGAGCACCGCGAGCAGCGAGTCGGCGAAGTTGAACGGATCCATGCCCATGTCGAGCAGCCGGGTCACGGTCTCGACCGCGCTGTTCGTGTGCAGCGTGCTCATCACCAGGTGGCCGGTGAGCGAGGCCTCGACCGCCATCTGCGCGGTCTCGCGGTCGCGGATCTCGCCGACCATGATCGCGTCCGGGTCGGCGCGCAGGAAGGCGCGCAGCGCCTTCGCGAAGGTCCAGTCGATCTTCGGGTTCACCTGCACCTGGCGCAGCCCGGCCTGGGTGATCTCCACCGGGTCCTCGGCGGTCCAGATCTTGCGGTCGGGCAGGTTGATGTGGCCGAGCACCGAGTGCAGCGTCGTCGTCTTGCCCGAGCCGGTGGGGCCGACGCACAGCAGCATGCCGTAGGGCCGGTGCGCGGCCGCCTTGACCGCGCGCAGGTTGTCCGGCGACAGGCCGAGCTGGTCGATCGGGATCGCCTTGGCCGACGACAGCAGCCGCAGCACCGCGTCCTCGAAGCCGTTCAGCGTCGGGATCGTCGCCACCCGCAGCTCGAGCCGCTGGCCGGGCACGAACTTGCCGAAGTTGATCTTGCCGTCCTGCGGCTTGCGGCGCTCGCTGATGTCCAGGTCGCACATGATCTTGATGCGGGCGATCAGCGCGTTGCGGTAGGTGTGCGGCAGCTCGAGGTAGGGGCGCAGCACGCCGTCCTTGCGGAAGCGGATGCGCACCTTCTCGCGCCCGGGCTGGCACTCGACGTGGATGTCGGACACGCCCTGCGCCTGGGCCTCGGCGATCATCGAGTTGATCAGCCGCACCAGCGAGTTGTCCGACTGCTCGACCGCGGGCTCCTCGCGCTCGGTGCCGTCGCCGGCCTGCTGCTGCTCGAGCGTGGCGAGCAGCTTGCCGGCATCCTCGGACTCGAACTCGACGGCCGCGTCGCTGCGCTGGCCGACATGGGTGCCGATGCGCTCGTAGGCGCGCTGCACCGCGTCGGGCAGCAGGCTCGCGCGGGCGAGCACCGGCACGAGCTTGGTCTGCGCCGCGAACTCCAGGTCGTCGATCACCTCCGGCCGCGACGGGTCCTCGACCGCGACGATCAGCCGGCCGCCACGCAGCAGCAGCGGCAGCGCCGGCACGCGCCGCGCCACCGCGTACGGCAGCCGGTTCAGCGCCTCGGCCTCGGCCTGGAACTGCGTCACGTCGACCAGCGGGTAGCCCATCTTGCGTGCGAGCGCGGTCTGCAGGTCCGGGCGCGACACCACGCCGCGGCGCACCAGCAGCTCGCCCAGCGGCACGCTGCGGTCCTCGCGCTGCTGCGACAGCGCCTCCTCGAGCTGGGCCTGGTCGATGAAGCCGAGCGCGATCAGCGCCTCGCCGACGCGCACCATCGGCATGCGCGCCTGCTCGGCGATCGCCTGCTCCAGCTCCTCGGGGGTGACGACCTGGCGCGTGAGCAGGATCTCGCCGAGCTTGCGCTGGCGCAGCGCCTGCTGCTCGGCCAGCGCCTGCTCGATCTGCTGCGGCGTGGCCGCCTGCTGTTCGACCAGCAGCTCGCCGATGCGCGCGCCGATCTCGAAGCCGTCGAAGGCCGCGCGCGGCACGAAGCAGCGCTGCACCTGGCCGCTGCCGCCGATCGGCAGGAACAGGAACAGTCCGGCCGGATGCTCGACATGGCCGACGGTGAGCCCGGCCATCGCCGGCGCGCCTTTCAGCCGCACCGTCACCGGCAGCGCCGGCCGCGCCGCGGCCGGACCGGCGGCGTCGGCTTCGGCGTCGGCCAGCGGCGTCAGTGCGCGCGCCAGCGTCAGCCGCCGGAACTGGCCGAAACGCAGCGGCATCGCGATCCGCGCCGGCGGGATCCGGACCTGCGCGATGCCCGCGTCCGGATCGAAGCCCAGCAGCGCGCCGTTCATCAGCTTGCCGTTCAGGCCTTCGATCTGGCACGGTTCGGGCTCGGCCAGCGGATGCGGCACCGGGTAGCAGGCCAGCGGCGGCGTCGGCCAGGCAAAGGCGGCGGGCGCTTCGCCACCGCCCGCTTCGGACGGCACGAGCGACGGCGGCGGCGACGACAGATCGGACATGGCAATTCCTTCGGGCGCGGGGCCGGCATGCGGCAGCACGCCGCACCGGACGCACCCCCACGCACGCGATGCTAGGCAGCGCCGGGGCGGACCGAAGCGGCAAACAGCGGGCGGACGGCGGCGGTGTTCGGCGCGGAGGGTGGCGCGCCGACACTCATGCCCGCCTCGGTTCGAACTCGGCGATCGGCGGCCGCTTGCGGCCCGGAGCTGTCCTTCGTCGTCGTGACGAAAGCAGCCACTGCGGCGCTTCAACGCGGCACACGGGGCCGCCGACGGGGTGGCCAACTCCGTTCAGCCAAATTCTCATTCACTCCGTTGGCCACCCCGCCGTCGGCCCGTTCAGCGGTGCGCCCACGCCGCTACCGTTCGTACGGGCGTAGCGTCTTGTCGTTGCTGCCGGAGCGCGCAGCCGGTGCCGGCAAAGCCGAGCAGGGGCAGCCGACGGAGTGAAAGCGCGCAGCGCTTCGGCGAAGGCTCATATCGCGCAGCGATGTGACGCCGCAGCCAATGAGAATTTGGCTGAACGGAGTCGGCTGCCCCCTCCTCGCCTTTGCCTCTCGGTCGCAACAGCGGCGAAACGGGAACAGCAGACCTTCCGAACAGCAGCAAGGTGCCGAGAGCGGCGCTCTGGATTCATGCGCCCGAGGACGCCGGTGCGAATCAGCCGGCGCCGCGCATCTGCGCCGGCAGCCAGGTGACCAGCCCGGGCAGCAGGTAGATCAGCCCGATCGCGACGCACATCGCGACGAAGAACGGCAGCGCCGCGCGCGCGATCCAGCCGATCTCGCGCCGGGTCATGCCCTGCAGCACGAACAGGTTGAAGCCCACCGGCGGCGTGATCTGCGCCATCTCCACCACCAGCACGACGAAGATGCCGAACCACAGCGGGTCGATGGCGGCCTTCTGGATCGTCGGCAGCAGCACGCCGATCGTCAGCACGACCATGCTGATGCCGTCGAGGAAGCAGCCGAGCACGATGTAGAACAGCGCCACCGCGATCAGCAGCTGCCACTGCGTCAGGCCGAGCGTGCCGATCCACTCGGCCAGGTGGCGCGGCAGGCCGATGTAGCCCATGCTCAGCGTCAGGAACGCGGCGCCGGCCAGGATCAGCGCGATCATGCAGTACAGCCGCGTGCCGCCGAGCAGGCTGTCCTTGAAGGTCTGCCAGCTGAGCGAGCCCTGCGCGGCCGAGATCGCCAACGCGCCGACGACGCCGATCGCGGCCGCCTCGGTCGCGGTGGCGATGCCGCCGTAGATGCTGCCGAGCACGGCCGCGATCAGCACCACCACCGGGATCAGGTGGCGCGATTCGCGCAGCTTCCCGCGCAGGCTGACGTGCGCGTCGGCCGGCGGCACGAGCTGCGGGTGGCGCCAGGCCCACAGCATCAGGTACCCGGAGAACAGCCCCGCGAGCAGGATGCCCGGCAGCACGCCGGCGATGAACAGCTGCGCGATCGAGACCTCGGCGCTGACGCCGTAGACGATCATGATGATCGACGGCGGGATCAGCAGGCCGAGCGTGCCGGCGCCGGCGAGCGAGCCGATCGAGATGTCATCGGGATAGCCGCGCGTCTTCAGCTCGGGCAGGCTCATCTTGCCGATGGTCGCGCAGGTGGCCGCGCTCGAGCCCGAGACCGCGGCGAAGATCGCGCAGCCGGCGACGTTGACGTGCAGCAGCCGCCCGGGCAGCGCCTGCATCCACGGCGCGAGGCCGCGGAACATGTCCTGCGAGAGCCGCGTGCGGAACAGGATCTCGCCCATCCAGACGAACAGCGGCAGCGCGGTCAGCGTCCAGCTCGACGACGAGCCCCAGATCGTCACCGCCATCGCGTCGCCGGCGGGGCGGCTCGAGAACAGCTGCATGCCGATCCAGGCCACGCCCGACAGCGTCAGCCCGATCCAGACGCCGCTGCCGAGGATCAGGAACAGCGCCGCGACCAGCAGCGCGGTGATCGCCACATCACTCATTGCGCACCGCCTCGTCCGGCACTGCGTGCGAGCGCCGGCCGCGCAGCTCGAGCACCAGCTCGTCGACGAAGGCGACGACCAGGATCACGCTGCCGGCGGCCATCGCCAGCTGCGGGATCCACAGCGGCGTCGCATCGTTGCCGGTGGAGATGTCGTTGAACTGCCGGCTCTGCCAGGCGAGCCGCACGCTGTAGAACGCGAACAGCGCGGCCAGCAGCGTCGCCGCCGCGAGCGCCCAGGCCTCGAGCGCGCGCCGCGCGCCGCCGCGCAGCGCGTTCAGCAGCAGCGTCACGCGGATGTGCTCGCCGCGCTTGAGCGTGTGCGCCAGCGCGAGGAAGCCGCTGGCGGCCATCAGGTAGCCGGCGTAGGCATCGGTGCCGGCGACGTGGAAGTGCAGCAGCCGGCTGCTGATCGCCAGCAGCACCATCACGAGCAGCGCCACCATGCACAGCGCCGCCAGCCAGGCGGCGCCGTCGTACAGCGCGTCGAGCAGGCGGCGCACCGCGCGCGCCTACTTGCGGTAGGCGTCGACCAGCTGCTTGCCCTCGGGGCCGGCCTTGTCCAGCCACTCCTTCAGCATCGTCTCGCCGACCTTCTGCATGTCGGCCTTCAGCTGCGGCGGCGGCGGCAGGATCTGCATGCCGTTCGCCTTGAGCTTGTCCAGGCTCTCGGTGTTGACCTTCTTGCTGGCGGCCAGGCCGCGCACCTCGGCATCGGCCGCGGCCTTCAGCAGCGCCTGCTTCGTCGGCGCATCGAGCGCGTCGAAGGCCGCCTTGTTCACGATGACCGCGTTCTTCGGCAGCCACGCCTGGGTGTCGTACCAGTACTTGATGTGCTCGTAGGTCTTGGTGTCGAAGCCGGTGGAACCGCTGGACATGTAGCTCTCGATCACGCCGGTGGCCATCGCCTGGCTCAGCTCGGCCGCCTGCACGGTGACCGGCTGTGCGCCGACCAGCTCGGCGATGCGCGCGGTGGCCGGGCTGTAGGCGCGCCACTTCACGCCCTTCAGGTCGGCGGCCGAGCCGATGGGCTTCTTCACGTAGATGCCCTGCGGCGGCCACGGCACCGCGTACAGCACCATCATGCCCTGCTCGCCGAGCTTCTTGTCGAGCATCGGCTTCTGCACCGCCCACAGCTTCATCGCCTCGTCGTAGCTGTCGGCCAGGAACGGCAGGCCGTCGGCGCCGAACAGCTGCCACTCGTTCTGGAAGTTCACGAGCAGGATCTCGCCGATCTGCGCCTGCCCGCCCTGGACCGCACGCTTGATCTCCGGCGCCTTGAACAGCGCCGCGTTCGGATGCACGGTGATCTTCAGCTTGCCGCCGGTGGCCTTGTCCACGTCGTCGGCGAACTGCTGCAGGTTCACGCTGTGGAAGTTGGTGGCCGGGTAGGCGGCCGGCAGGTCCCACTTGGTCTGGGCCTGGGCGGCGAGGGTGGCGAGCAGGCCGGCGGCCGCAGCCAGCAGGCGGGGATCGAATCTCATGGTTGCTCCTGGGATGGGATCGGTCGTCGGGGCCGCGGGCGGCGGCCGGCCGTGCAGGATGGCGGCGCCGGCGGCCGGCAGTCATCCGGATCATCCCGAAGGCAGCCCCCGGCACAATCGGCCGCGCCGATGTCCAAGCTCCCGCCTGCCGCCGCGCCGGTGCCCGGCCTGCTG
>JAFLDG010000098.1 GCA_017302495.1 Burkholderiales bacterium | reverse complement strand
GTGGGGTGCCGGGGCGGCTGCCTACAATCTACGCGATGAGTGATGCCCCCTTGCCCTCCGCCTGCGACGTGCTGGTCGTGGGCGCCGGCCCTGCCGGCAGCGCCTGCGCGCAGATGCTGGCGCGCGCCGGGCTCGACACGGTGCTGGTCGACCAGCACGACTTCCCGCGCGACAAGATCTGCGGCGACGGCCTGATCCCCGACGCGCACCACGCGCTGAAGCGCCTCGGCGTCTACGACGAGGTCATGCGCGAGGCGACGCCGGCGCGCCACGTCGGCTGCATCGGCCCGCGCGGCGGGCGGGTCGACGTGCCCGGCTCGCTCGCAGTGCTGCCGCGCAAGCGCCTCGACCACATCCTCGCGTCGGCGGCGCAGCGCGCCGGCGCGAAGTTCCTGACCCCGGTGCGCTTCGAGGCGCCGCTGGTCGAGGGCGATGCACCCGATGCGCTGCAGGCGGAGCTGCGCGGCCGCGTCGTCGGCGCCCGGCTGCAGGCCGGCGATGCCGCGCACGAGATCCGTTGCCGCTGGCTGGTGCTGGCGAGCGGGGCGCCGCCGCAGGCGATGATCGCCGCCGGGCTGAACCGGCGGCGCACGCCCACCGGCGTCGCGCTGCGCGGCTACGTGCGGCACGAAGGCCTGGCCGGACGGCTGCGCGCGCTCGAGATCGTCTGGCACCCGCGGCTGCGCCAGGGCTACGGCTGGATCTTCCCCGGCCCCGACGCCACCTTCAACATCGGCGTCGGCCTGTCCGACAGCTTCAGCCTGGTCGGCAGCGGGCGGCTGAAGATGCAGGACGTGAACCTGCGCGAGGTGTTCGACGCGTTCTGCGCGGTCTACCCGCCGGCCGCCGAACTGATGCGCGACGGCACGCCGCTGGGCCCGCTGAAGGGTGCGCCGCTGCGCTGCTCGCTCGACGGCGCGTGGTATTCGCGCGCCGGCGCCCTGGCCACCGGCGAGGCGATCGGCAGCACCTATGCCTTCAGCGGCGAAGGCATCGGCAAGGCGATGGAGACCGGCCTGCTCGCGGCCGAGGCGATCGTCGCCGGCCAGGCCCGCGGCAGCGACGAGGCCGAGGTGCGCCGCGGCTACGAGGCCGCGATCGCCGCGCTCGCGCCGAAGTTCGAGCTGTACCGCAAGGCGAGCCGCGTCAACGCGCATCCGTGGCTGGCCGACCTGGTGATCTGGCGCGCGCGCAGGAGCGAACGGATCCTGCGCCGCATGAGCGGCGTGCTCGAGGAGACCAGCAACCCCGGCAACCTGGTCAGCCTGCGCGGCATCGCCAAGCTCTTCCTGCCGATCCGGTAGCCGGGGCGCGCGCATGTGCCAGCTGCTGGGCATGAACGCGAACACGCCGACCGACGTGATGTTCTCGTTCACCGGCCTGGCCACGCGCGCGGCCGAGCACAAGGACGGCTTCGGCATCGCCTTCTTCGAGGACAAGGGCCTGCGCCTGTTCGTCGACCCGCAGAGCGCGCTCGATTCGCCGGTGGCCGAGATGGTGCGGCGCTACCCGATCAAGAGCGACAACGTCATCGCCCACATCCGCAAGGCGACGCAGGGGCACGTGGCGCTGGAGAACTGCCACCCGTTCGTGCGCGAGCTGTGGGGCCGCTACTGGGTGTTCGCGCACAACGGCGACCTGAAGGACTTCCACCCCCGGCTGCACGGCGCCTTCCGGCCGGTGGGTTCCACCGACAGCGAGCGCGCGTTCTGCTGGCTGATGCAGGAGCTGGCCAAGGCGCATGCCGGCGTGCCGACGATCGACGAGCTGAGCCGCACGCTGCGCGAGCTGCTGCCGGCGCCGCACGCACACGGCACCTTCAACCTGCTGCTCAGCAACGGCCAGGCGCTGTGGGCGCACGGCTCGACCCGGCTCTACTGGCTGCAGCGTCGGCATCCGTTCGGCCGTGCGCGGCTGGCCGACGAGGACCTGAGCGTGGACTTCGGTGCCCTGACCACGCCGAACGATCGGGTGGCGGTGGTCGCGACCGAGCCGTTGACCGCCGACGAGAGCTGGCAGCCCTTTGCGGCGGGCGAACTACGGGTGTTCGTCGGTGGGGAACCGGCCGGCCGAGCGTCGGGGTAAGCCGCTACGATGTGCGCATGCCGGCCGGAAGCGTCTACGTTCTCTCGAACCCCTCGTTGCGCGACGGTCTGTTGAAGGTGGGCAAGACGACGGGCACTGTCGAAAACCGCGCCCGAGGTTTGCGGGGTACCGGTGTGCCGACGCATTTCAAGGTGGAGCATTCGGTCCACGTCACCGACTGCGGCCTCGTGGAGACCGTCGTTCATCGTCGCCTTGCACCGTATCGGTATGCGGCGGATCGCGAGTTCTTCGAGGCGCCGCTCGCGTTGGTCGTCTCGGTCCTCGATCAGGTGGTCGGTGAGACGAAGGAGCGCGGTGCCGCGAAGGCATTGGAGCGGGAGTGGGAAGCCGTGGTCCGACAAGTTGCCGCGAATGGCCGAGCCGATCAGCAAAGCCGGCTCGCTGCGTTCGAGATGCGCGTGGATCGATGCTCCGAGACGATCCAGGGCATCTACCGCACCCTTCGCGACGCGGTGGAGGGCTGGCCGGACGTTACGTTCCTCGTCCATTCGAAGACCGACGGCATCTACTTCAAGCGACGCGGGCGAAATTTCTTCACGCTGCATCCCAAGCACTCCGCCAGCCCTGACAACATCGGTATCTCGTTCTGGCATCTGGAGCGGGCCGAAATCCGCGCGATGACGGGACTCGAGACGCGAGATCATCTGAAGCAGAAGGATGGTGTTTGGCTCAAGCTTCACGACGGCTCGTCCAATGCCGCGGTGATTGCCTGCGCACGGCGAGCCTACGAACGCGCAGGTGGATGAAGAGCGCTGCCGGAGTGCGACGATTGCCATCGTCACATCATGATGCGATGATGGCAGCATGCGCACCACCATCGATCTGCCCACCGACCTGCACCATGCCGTCACGGCCATCGCCGCGCACTCGCGCAAGAGCATGAGCCGGACCGTGGCGGAGCTGATCCGTCGCGGCCTGGCTCAGGAACCTGCCGCTTCCGGCAGGGTCTCGAAGACGGGGCTGCGCATCGACCCGGGTACCGGCTTGCCGTTGATCCGCTCGCCCCGGCCGGTGACCGCCGAAGACGTGCGCGCGCTGGAAGACGACTGATGCCCGTCCGGCCGGCGGCCCGGCGCAGGGCGGCTGCTCCCGGCCGGGCCGAGCCTGCGCCGGTGCATCTGCTGGACGGCAACCTGCTCTACGCGCTGATCGACCAGGCGCATGTGCACCACGCGCCGGCGCGGCAATGGTTTGCCGCCGCATCCTTCGGCTTTGCCACCTGCCCCATCACGCAGGGCACGCTGTTGCGCCTGGCCATGCGCCTGGGTGGGCACGGCGCCGCCCAGGCCCTGGCCCTGCTGGAGGCGGTCACCGGCCATGCCCGGCACCACTTCTGGCCCGATGATCTGCCCTATGCGCAGGTGCAATGGCAAGGCGTCATGGGCCACCGGCAGGTGACGGATGCCTACCTGGCAAGCCTGGCGCGGCACCACCACGGCAAGTTGGCCAGCTTCGACCGGGGCCTGGTCGCGCTGCATGGCGACGTCGGGGTTTCCGTCGGCTGACAGGCACACCCCGGGCGAAGCCCCGCGCCGCAGGTAGAAAATGTCCCGGTTGAAGGACCCGCGTCCATGCCCGACATCCCCATCCCCCGCTTCGACCAGTTCTACCGCCATGCCGAGCTGACGCGGCTGCTGCAGGACTACGCCGAGGCGCGGCCGGAGCTGGTGCGGCTGAGTTCGATCGGCCGCAGCCACGAGGGCCGCGAGATCTGGCTCGTGACGGTGACGAACACGCTCACCGGCCCCGACACCGACAAGCCCGCGTTCTGGGCCGACGGCAACATCCATGCCGCCGAACTCACCGCCAGCACCGCCTGCCTGTACTGGCTGCACTTCCTGGTCTCGAACCACGGCGGCGGCGACGACACCGGCCGGCGCGTGACCGAGCTGCTGGACACGCGCTGCGTCTACATCTGCCCGCGGCTCAATCCCGACGGCGCCGAACTCGCCCTCGCCGACCGGCCGCGCCACATCCGCTCGTCGACCCGGCCCTATCCGTTCGACGAGGCGCCGGTCGACGGCCTGACGATCGAGGACGTCGACGGCGACGGCCGCGTGCTGCAGATGCGCATCGCCGACCCGCACGGCGGCTGGAAGCCGCATCCCGACGACCCGCGGCTGCTGATCCCGCGCGAGCCGGGCGAGACCGGCGGCAGCTACTACCGGGTGATGCCGGAAGGGCTGCTCGCCAACTACGACGGCCTGCAGATCAGGGTCAACCGCGACCGCGAGGGCCTGGACCTGAACCGCAACTTCCCCGCCTACTGGCGGCAGGAGTTCGAGCAGCTCGGCGCCGGCCCGTACCCGACCAGCGAGCCCGAGGTGCGGGCGATGGTCGACTTCATCGCCAGGCACCCGAACATCGGCGCGGCGGTGAGCTACCACACCCACAGCGGCGTGATCCTGCGGCCGATGGGCACGCAGAGCGACGACGACATGACGCCCGAGGACCTGTGGGTCTACAAGCGGCTGAGCGACCTCGGCGCCAAGCTCACCGGTTACCCGGCGATCAGCATCTGGCACGAGTTCAAGTACCACCCGAAGGAGATCATCACCGGCACGCAGGACTGGGTCTACGAGCACCTGGGTGCGCTGTTCTGGACGGTCGAGCTGTGGGCGCCGAACCGCGAGGCCGGCATCACCGACTACGACTGGATCCACTGGTACCGCGACCACCCGCCGGCCGACGACCTGAAGCTGCTGAAGTGGAGCGACGAGCAGTGCGCCGGCCGCGCCCACATCGACTGGTACCCGTTCCGGCATCCGCAGCTCGGCGAGGTGGAGCTGGGCGGCTGGGACAAGATGAACTACTGGCGCAACCCGCCGCCGCACCTGCGGGAGCGCGAGGTGCAGCGCTTCCCGGCCTGGATGCTGCAGCTCGCGCTGGCGCTGCCGAAGCTCGAGGTGCTGCGCACCGAGGTGCGGGCGCTCGGCGAGGACACCTGGCGCGTGCGCTTCGCCGTGGCCAACGCCGGCTACCTGCCGGCCTACGTCAGCAAGCGCGCGCTCGAGCGCAAGATCGCGCGCGGCGTGGTGTTCGAGATCCACCTCGGGGCCGACGTGCAGCTCGCCACCGGCGTCGAGCGCATCGTCGGCCCGCAGCTCGACGGCCATGCGCCGAAGAGTTCGCTGCAGGCCTTCCTGCCGAACCCGGCGGTCACCGCCGACCGCGCGGTGGCGGAGTGGATCGTGCGCGGCCCGCGTGGCGCGCGCGTCGGCCTGAGCGCGGTGGCCGACCGGGCGGGCGCGGTGCGGACCGAGGTCACGCTGGACTGAAGCGAAGCGCGGCGGCGGCCGCGCGCCTGGCGCCGCGCCGAAGGCGGCCGTGCCGCCGGTTCAGGTTGCGCCGTCGCTGCCGGCCGGCGCGACCAGCGCGCCGAGCGCGAGCTGCCAGTTCACCGCCTGAACGCCGTCCTGCACGAAGTGCCCGGGTGCGGCGCTGATCAGCATCGGGCGGCCCTGGCGCGCCGCCGCCGCGTGGCGCGCCCAGGTGTGCAGGCCACGCAGCCATTCGCGCTGGAAGGTGGCGCCGGACTTCATCTCGACCGGCCACAGCTCGCCCGCGCGGTCGATCAGCAGGTCGATCTCGTTGCCGGTGTTGTCTCGCCAGAAATGCATGCCGTGGCTCAGGCCGTGGTGGCGCAGGTACTTCAGGTACTCGGCGACGAGCATGTTCTCGAACAGCGCGCCGCGCATCGGGTGGTCGGCCAGCGCTTCGGCCCGGGTGACACCCAGCAGCCAGGCGGCCAGACCGGTGTCGACGAAGTACAACTTGGGCGTCTTCACCAGGCGCTTGCCGAAGTTGCCGTGGTATGGCGGCAGACGGAAGGTGATGTAGCTGGACTCCAGCACCGCCAGCCAGTCGCGGGCGGTGGTCTGCGCGATGCCCAGGTCGTTGGCCACCGCGTTCAGGTTGAGCAACTGCCCGGCGCGTGCCGCCATCATGCGCATGAAGCGCTGGAACTGCAGCAGGTCGTTGACGCGGCTGATCTGGCGCACGTCGCGCTCGACGTAGGTGGCGACGTAGCTGGCATGCCAGTCGGCAGGCGCGACGTCGCGGGCGAACAGCGCGGGGTACGCGCCGGTGACCAGCCACTCGTCGAGCCCGCGCCCGCCCGGCACGGCGGGCGCCTCGGCATAGGCCAGCGGCAGCAGTTCGAGGTAGCCGGCGCGGCCGGCCAGGCTCTGGCTGACCGCCGCGGACAGCAGCAGGTTCTGCGAGCCCGTCAGCACGATGCGGCCCATGCCGGAGCCGGCATCGACGGCGGTCTGCAGGTACGACAGCAGCGCCGGCACGCGCTGCACCTCGTCGATCAGCAGACCGTCGCGGTGCCGGCCGAGGAAGCCGCGCGGGTCGGCGGCGGCGCGCTCGCGCACGTCGGGGTCTTCCAGAGAGACGTAGGCATGGTGCGCGAAGGTGGCGCGCGCCAGCGTGGTCTTGCCCGACTGGCGCGGCCCCGTCAGCACCACCACCGGGAAGCCGCGGGCCAGGCGCAGCAGGCGACCGCGCGCGTGGCGATCGAACAGAGTCATGCTGTTTCAGCTTTCAAAGCTGAAATTGTAAACCTTGGCCTGGCCGCGAGCCGGCCGGGCCGCCGGCCCCGGGCGATGGCGCAGGCGGTTCCAAGGCGCCGGCCGTGCTGCGGTGCCGCGCGGCCGCGGCGCTGCGCCTGCCGCCGCTGTCCCGGGCCGCGGTGGGGCAGATCCCCCGGCTGTCGGGTGTACACACCCGGCGGCGGCCGGCGGCGAACCCCGCTGCGGGGCGGTTTTCCGAAGCGCGACAGGCACTTGCGCGGAACGGCCCGCGCCGGCACGGGCCTTGCGCTGATCGGGTGTCGGCGCCGCCGATCACTGCCACCGCAACCCCCGGGAGAGACCCCATGAACACCCGCATCCTGCCCCGCCTCGCCGCCTGCCTCGTCGTCGGCGCCGCCTTCACCGCCCAGGCCGCCGAGCTGCGCGTCACCTGCGAGAAGCGCGCCTCGCGCTCCAAGGCCTCGGTCGACGGTTCCGACCTCGCCGCCGGCCAGTACCGGGCGGTGCTGCGCTCGGGCACCAACGTCGCCCGCAGCGGCTGGCAGGCCGCGGTCGGCGACGAGGCCCAGTTCGACTTCGACAGCCGCCCGGCCGACATCGCCGAAGGCGCGACCGCGATCGCCCCCGACTTCATCGTCGACGGCCGCGTCCGCGGCCACCTGGTGGACGCAACCGGCACGCGCGTCACCCCGGTCGTCACGGCCATCTGCCGCGTCCGCTGAGCGGCCACGGGCCGCGCGGCGGCGCCGCGCCCGCCCGGCGCAGGCCGCGCGGGTCGGCCGTGCCACGCCGGCCCGGACCCGCGCCGCCGCCCCGCCCGCCCACGGCCCGCCGCGGACCGGTGTTGGCGACAATGCTCGGCATGGCACTGCCGACGGCCCGTTCGACCTCTGCCGCGGGCCGCGACGACAGCCTCGTCCGGCTGTTCGCGATCGCCGGCGCGCTGGCGATCGGCCTGTTCAGCCTGGCGATGGGGCTGCTGCTGTCGCGCTTCATCGAGACCCGCATGCTCGAGCGGGACGCCGCGGTCAGCCGCGACTTCGTGCAGAGCATCGCGAAGATCCAGGACCTGTCGTCCGTGCTCGGCGCGGGTGCGGGCGGGCGCGCCGCGCAGCACCCGCAGTTCGCCGAGTTCGTCGACCACCTCGGCGCGATGCCCGGCGTGCTGCGCGTCAACGTCTACGCGCCGGACCGGCGCGTGCTGTGGTCGACGCGCTCGGAGCTGATCGGCCGCCGCTTCGAGGCGAACGACGAGCTCGACGAGGCCCTGGCCGGCGGAGTCATCGTGCACACGGCCGCCGCGCCGGACAAGGCCGAGCACCTGCTGCTCGGCGCCGGCCCCGGGCGCACCGTCGAGAACTACCTGCCGGTGTACGACGCGGCCGGCGGCGCGGTGATCGCGGTCGTCGAGCTGTACCGCCGGCCGGACGCGCTGTTCGACGCGATCCGTTCGGGCCAGCGCCTGATGGCCACCGGCGCCGCGGCCGGCGGGCTGCTGCTGTTCGCGGCGCTGGTCGGCTTCGTCGTGCGCGTCGAGCGCCGGCTGCGCGACCAGCGGCGCCGCCTGGTCGACGCCGAGGCGATGGCGATCGTCGGCGAGATCTCGGCCGCAGTCGCGCACAGCATCCGCAACCCGCTCGGCTCGATCCGCAGCGCCGCCGAGCTGCGGCGCGAGATCGACGGCGACGCGCAGGGGCACTGGACCGACATCATGCGCCACGTCGACCGCATCGAGCGGCTGGTGCGCAGCATGCTGGCCTATGCCGCCGCGCCGGCGGCCGGCGCGCGCAGCGAACTCGGCGCGGTGGTGGCCGAGGTCGCCGCCGCCAGCGCGCCCGAGCTGCAGCGCCAGGGGCGGCAACTGGAGCTCGACCTCGAGCCGCGGCTCGGCGGCGTCGAGGCCGAGCCGCTGTTGCTCGCGCAGATCGTGCAGACGCTGCTCGCGAACGCCGCCGAAGCGACCCGGCCCGGCGGCCGCATCCGTCTGCACAGCCGGCGCGACGGCGGCAGCGCGCTGCTCGAGGTCAGCGACGACGGCATCGGCATCGAACCCGAACGCCTGCCGCAGGTGACGAAACCGTTCCACACCAGCAAGCCCGGCGGCCTCGGCATGGGCCTGGCGCTGGCGCAGCGGGTCGCGCAGCGCCTGGGCGGCTCGCTGGAAATCGACAGCGCGCCCGGCGCCGGCACCCGCGTGCGGCTGCGCCTGCCGGTGCAGGCGGGCTGAACGAGGCTGGAAGACGATGGCGCACGCGGTCCTGATCGTCGACGACGAGCTGACGCTCGCGCGCAACCTGGCGGCCTACCTCGAGCGCCACGGCTTCGAGGTGCGCGTGGCCGGCTCGGGCGAGGACGGCCTGCAGCAGGCCGCGACCTACCGGCCCGACATCGTGCTGCTGGACCACAACCTGCCCGGCATCAGCGGCCTGGAGGTGCTGCAGCGGCTGCACGCGGCCGATGCGCAGGCGCCGGTGGTGATGATGACCGGCTACGGCGGCGTCGAGCTGGCGGTGGAGGCGATGAAGCTCGGCGCCGCCGACTACCTGACCAAGCCGGTGTCGCTGGCCGAGCTGAAGCTGCTGATCGAGCGCCTGCTGCAGCACAACCGGCTCGAGCAGGCGGTCGGCTACTACCGCCGGCGCGACGCCGAAGGCAGCGGGCTGGACGAGATCATCGGCGCGTCGCCGGCGATCGACGCGCTGCGCGCCGCGCTCGGCCGGCTGCTCGAGGCCGAGCGCCGGCTGGTCGATGCCGACGCGCCGGCGGTGCTGATCCACGGCGAGACCGGCACCGGCAAGGAGCTGGTGGCGCGCGCGCTGCACTACGGCGGCCTGCGGGCTTCGCGCCCCTTCGTCGAGCTGAACTGCGGCGCGCTGCCGCCGAACCTGATCGAGGCCGAGCTCTTCGGCTACGAGAAGGGCGCGTTCACCGACGCGCGCCAGCGCAAGCCCGGGCTGGTCGAGGCCGCCGACGGCGGCACGCTGTTCCTCGACGAGATCGGCGAGGCCGATCCGGCGACCCAGGTCAAGCTGCTCAAGCTGCTCGAGGAGAAGCGCTTCCGGCGCCTCGGCGGGCTGCGCGACCAGCAGGTGAACGTGCGCATCGTCAGCGCGACGCATCAGCCGCTGGACCGCATGGTGCAGGAGCGGCGCTTCCGCGCCGACCTGTACTTCCGCCTGCGCATCGTCGAGGTCGCGGTGCCGCCGCTGCGCGAGCGCGGCGATGACGTGCGGCTGCTGGCCCGGCACTTCCTGCAGCACCACGCCCGCCGCTACCGGCGCGGCGAGCTGCGGCTGTCGCCGGCGGCGCAGGCGGGCTTGAGCCGCCACGCCTGGCCGGGCAACGTGCGCGAGCTGCGCAACGTGATCGAGCAGGCGGTGCTGATGAGCACCGGCGCGGAGATCGGCGTCGCGCATCTGGCCTTCGCCGCGATCGCGCGCGGCGAAGGCGCCGACCCCGACGACCTGAATCTCGAACGCACCGAACGCCGGCTGATCGAGCGCGCGCTCCAGCGCAGCGGCGGCAACGTGACGCAGGCCGCGCGTCTGCTCGGCGTCAGCCGCGACACGCTGCGCTACCGGCTCGAGCGCGCCGGACAGCGGCTGCAGGACGACGAGGCCTGATATGAGCCGGACTCGAGGGCGTGCCTGCGCACGTCCGAATGCCGGATCACGGGCGAGCGCATGCAAGGCGCGAGCGCGGCCTGCAAGGCCGAGCCGCGCGCTGCGACCGTCAGCCGCGCAGCGCCGGCTGACCCCAGAGCAACCACGCCGCCATCAGCGCCCAGGCCGCGAGGGTGGCCAGCAGGTTGGTGCCGGCGTTGTTCTGCCGGAACAGCGCCCAGTTCCAGTAGCCGACCTGCGTGCCGGCGAGCGGCCAGCCGGGCACGAAGCGGCGCACCTTGGCGCAGTAGTCGGCATAGGGCGCGCCGAAGATCGGCTTCAGGTGCGCCTCCTCGCGCTGCACGCGGTTGTCCATGTACGGCCAGTACAGCAGCGTGTAGAGCACCAGCAGCCACCACTGCCCGGGCAGCATCAGGAAGCCGAAGGGGATGAAGAAGCGGCCCAGGTACATCGGGTTGCGCACCATCGTGTAGGGCCCGCGGATCGTCAGCGTCGCGTTCTTGTCCAGCGACGCGAAGCACCACAGCTGGATGAACTCGCCGACCATCGACACGACGAAACCGGCCAGCAGCCAATCGGCCCGCGCGTACAGCGCCATCAGCACCAGCGCCGCGACAAACAGCGGCAACCGCGTGCGCACCAGGAAGCTGCGCAGCCCGGGGTGCTGGAACAGGCCGTCGGAGGTGGGCTTCATGCGGGGGATTGTCGGCGATCGCAACCCCGCGGCCGCCGGCCGTCATCGGGGCGGCGATCCGACGGAGCCGGCGCGGCCGACAGGCACGCAAGCGCCGTATGATATACACATCGTCATGTAGATCATGGAGGCCGAGTGCAAGTCGCGAAGTGGGGTAACAGTCTGGCCGTTCGCCTCCCGGCCGCCGTGGTCGAAGCGCTCGATCTGAAGCCTGGCGACCACATCGACATTCACGTCCGGGGCGATCGTTCCTTCGCGGTGCGGAAGGCGCCCGGCGCGCGTGAGCTGCTGGCCAGGATACGCAAGTACCGGGGACGGCTGCCGGCGGATTTCAAGTTCGACCGCCTGGATGCCAATGAACGGCGCTGAGGACTTCTTCGACACCAATGTCGTGCTGTATCTGCTGTCGGCGGACACCACCAAGGCGGACCGGGCAGAAGAACTCCTCGCACCGGGCGGGACGATCAGCGTCCAGGTCCTGAACGAGTTCGTGGCGGTGGCTTCCCGAAAGCTGCGCATGTCGCTGGCCGAAGTCCGCGAGGTCCTGGCCCCGGTTCGCGCGGTCTGTGCGGTCGAACCGATCACCCTCGAGACCCACGACCGGGCCCTGCACGTTGCCGCGCGCTACGGCTTGTCGATCTACGATGCCCTGATCGTCGCGGCCGCCTTGCTGGCGGGCTGCCGGACGCTGCACACCGAAGACATGCAGGACGGGCTCGTCATCGAACGCCGGCTGACGATCCGGAACCCCTTCGCGGCGTGACGGCCGCCGCTCAGTCCGGCGTTCTGGGCGGCACCTTCCGCCGCAGCCCGAAGTAGCCGCGGATCACCCACAGCCGGCGCCAGCGGTTCATCCGCTCGAAGTGCGCGCGCCTTGCCGCGCCCATCGCGTCGGGCTGGAAGCGCTGCCACTTCTTGTAGATGCCGCCCAGGTCCAGCCCTTCGAACCACTCGCGCAGCGCGGCCGGCATCCGGCGCGTGGACAGCGCGGCCTGGAAGTCGATGATGCCGGGCGCGCCGTCGGGCCGCATCAGCAGGTTGTTGCCACCGCGCGTGTCCAGGTGCACCAGCCCGCGCGCGTGAACCTGCTGCAGCAGCGCCTCGAGCGCGGCGAGGAACTCCGCGCTCATGCGCCCGTCCTCGATCTCCACCCGGCCCAGCGTGCGGCCGGGCACGTAGCGCGCCGCCATCGCGAAGGCGTCGACCCGGAAGGCCTGCGACGGGATGCCGGGCAGGCCCTCCAGCCGACGCAGCGCGCGCACCTCCCTGCCGAGCAGCAAGCGGCCGACGGTCTGGCGCACGACGAAGGCGCGCGATGCGAAGTCCTTGACGATCCAGTCGACGCCGTCGATGCGCACCCGCTCGACGCGGGCGTTGGCAAAGCGGCCGTCGCGCAGCAGCGCACGCTCGGCCGCTGCGATGCGGGCGCGGTCGAAGGGCGGGGGCGCGTTCGGAGCCATCGGCGCGCGCGGGGCGGTCAGCGCCGCAGCACGTCGAGCCAGGCGCGCTGCTCGGCACCGAGCGCCGCGTCC
>JAFLDG010000097.1 GCA_017302495.1 Burkholderiales bacterium | reverse complement strand
TCCGCGTGGCGCAGGAAGCCTTGCGCAACGCGCTGCGCCACGCGCAAGCCCGGCGCATCCGCGTGGCGCTGCGCACCGAGCGGAACGGCACGAGCCTCGTCGTCGCGGACGACGGCTGCGGCTTCGATCCGGCCGCGGAGCGCGAGCGCGCGTCACTGGGCCTGGCCAGCATGCGCGAGCGCGTGGCGCTGCTCGGCGGGCAGCTGGACATCCGCAGCCGGCGCGGCCAGGGAACGCAGGTGACGGCCTCGGTGCCGGCGGGGGAGGCACGATGAGCCGCCCGCGCGTGCTGCTTGCCGACGACCACCGCATCGTCGCCGCGGGGCTGCAGGCGCTGCTGCGCCCCGACTACGAGCTGGTCGGCCATGCGCCCGACGGCCGCTCGCTGCTGGAGCTGGCGCGCGGCACGGCGGCGGACTTCGTGGTCGCCGACATCTCGATGCCGGGGCTGAACGGCATCGCCGCGCTGCAGGCGATGCGGCGCGAGGGTCTGGACGTGCCGGTGATCTTCCTGACGATGCACACCGAGCCCGCCTATGCGCGGCGCGCGCTCGAGGCCGGTGCCGCCGGCTACGTGCTCAAGCACGCCGCGCCGCAGGAGCTGCTGCAGGCGCTGCAGGTGGCGGCGCAGGGTGGCGTCTTCATCAGCGCCGAGATCGCGGCCGAGGTGCTGGGCACGCCCGGGCAGCGGCCCGAGCGCGACCCGGCCTCGGGGCTGACGCCGCGCCAGCGCGAGATCCTGGCGCTGCTCGTCGATGGCCGCTCGGCCAAGGAGATCGCGAAGCTGCTCGACATCTCGCACCGAACCGTCGAGTACCACAAGTACCAGGCGATGGAAGCGCTGGGCGCCGCGACCAACGCCGAACTGATCCGGCTCGCGATCAAGCTGCGTCTGACCGGGCCTTGAACTAGGGGGCATGGCGTCGGCCTCGTAGTCCTACGAGGTGACGACGGCGCTCCACCTCCACACCATCGCGGGCCACGCGGCGCCTCGCGTAGCGCCCGGCTACTTGGTGAAGAAGGAGACCCGTCCATGAAAGTCAGCAGAACGTTCGCCACCCTCGCGGCCGGCACCGCGGTGCTCGCACTGCTCGCGGCTTGCGGCAAGCAGGAAGCGGCAGACGCGGCCAAGAAGGCCGAACAGGTGGCCGCCGAGGCCAAGGCCAAGGTGGAAGCCGAGGCGAAGGCCGCCGAGGCCGCGGCCAAGGACGCCGCTAAGGAGGCCGAAGCCTTCGCGCTGGCCGCCGAGGCCTATGTCTATGGCTACCCGCTGGTGACGATGGAGTTCACGCGGCGCATCATGACCAACGTCGAGAAGCCCGAGGGCAACCGCGGGCCGATGGGCCAGTTCGTGCGCGCCCGGACCTATCCGGATGCGAAGTTCCGCGACGTCACCGCGCCGAACGCCGACACCCTGTACACCACCGCCTGGTTCGACGTGTCGAAGGAGCCGTGGATCGTCAGCGTGCCCGACATGAAGGGCCGCTACTTCCTGCTGCCGATGCTCGACGGCTGGACCGACGTGTTCCAGGTGCCAGGCAAGCGCACCACCGGCACCGGCGCGCAGACCTTCGCCATCACCGGCCCGGGGTGGACCGGCGAGCTGCCCAAGGGCGTGACCGAATACAAGTCGCCCACCGGCATGGTCTGGCTGCTGGGTCGCATCTACAGCACCGGCACGCCCGAGGACTACAAGGCGGTTCATGCGCTGCAGGACAAGATGACCGCGGTGCCGCTGTCGAGCTGGGGCAAGCCCTACACGCCCGAGCCCGGCAAGGTGGACCCGGCCATCGACATGAAGACCGCCGTGCGCGACCAGGTCAACGCGCTCGACGCCAACGCCTACTTCAAGCTGCTGGCCGAGCTGATGAAGACCAACCCGCCCAACGCCGATGACGGGCCGATGGTCGAGAAGCTGGCCAAGATCGGCATCGTGCCAGGGCAGGACTTCGACCCGTCGAAGCTGGAGCCGGCCGTCGCCAAGGGCATGGCCAAGGCACCGAAGCCGGCGCAGGAGCAGATCATGGCCTGGCTGAAGGAAGGCATCGCCGCCGGCGACTTCAAGCTGGAGAACGGCTGGGCCTACTCGACCAAGGTGGGCACCTACGGCACGCACTACATCCAGCGCGCGCTGATCACTGCCATCGGCCTGGGTGCCAACCGGCCGCAGGACGCGATCTACCCCACCTCCACCGGCCCGGACCTGGTGAAGAAGTACGACGGCAGCAAGAAGTACGAGATGCGCTTCGAGAAGGGGCAGCTGCCGCCAGTGGACGGCTTCTGGTCGCTGACGATGTACGACAAGGACTACTTCTTCGTCGACAACCCGCTGAACCGCTACACGCTGAGCCAGCGCAACAAGCTCAAGCCAAATGCCGACGGCTCGGTGGACCTGTACATCCAGGCCGAGTCGCCGGGCAAGGACAAGGAGTCGAACTGGCTGCCCGCACCGAAGGATGAGTTCATCCTGATGATGCGCCTGTACTGGCCGAAGGAGAAGCCGCCCTCGCTGATCGACGGCAGCTGGAAGATTCCCGAGGTCAAGGAGGCCTCGTAGGCACTCGACCCCACCGAAAGACACGAGGAGGACCCCGATGAGCAAGCCAACCCTCAAACTGCTGGCCGCCGCCGCCACGCTCGCCTTTGCCGGCCATGCCGCTGCCGACTACCCGCTGATGAACTTGGTCGCCGACAAGGTGATCCAGAAGTACCAGTCGGCCACCTGCGAGCAGCTGTGGGCGCAGAAGCAGCAGCCCAAGGGCGAGCAGGAACAGCGGCTGATGAGCCTGCTGAAGAGCGACCCGCAGCTGCGCACCGCGTTTATGAACAAGGTCGCCGGACCGATCGCCAACAAGATGTTCGACTGCGGGATGATCCCGTGAGCCCGAGGCCTCTGCACCTGGTGCTGGCGCTGCTGGTCGGCGGCGCGCTGGCGCTGCCGGCGGCGGCGCAGACGGCAGCCGCGCCGCAGGCCCCCGCTGCGGCCAAGCCCACACCGAAGGAGGCCGCGAAGAAGGCCGCGGCCAGGCCTGCGCCGTTCAAGCCGATCCTGGAGCAGCGCGCAGTCGACCTGCTGCAGGCCATGAGCCAGCGCCTGGCCGCGGCCAGGAGCATGAGCTTCACCGCGGTGGCTGCTTACGAGTACCCGAGCCGCCTGGGCCCGCCGATCGTCTACACGATGCGCTACGACGTGGCGCTGCAGCGGCCCCACCAGCTGAAGATCGTCGTGCCCGGCGACGGCCCGGCCTTCGAGTTCTTGTTCGACGGCAAGGAGATGGTCGCCTTCGCCCCGGCGGAGAACCTCGTGGCCGTCGCCGATGCCCCGCCCACGCTCGAAGGCGCGCTGAAGCAGGCCTTCGACACGGCGGCGATCTACTTCCCCTTCACCGACCTGCTGCTGCCGGACCCCTACGGCGCCATCGCGCCCGGCGCGATCCTGGCCTACGTGGTCGGCCCCTCGGCCAACGTCGGCGGCGTCAAGACCGACATGGTGGTCTGGGCCAACGACGAGGTCTTCCTGCAGCTGTGGATCGGCGCCGACGACAAGCTGCCGCGGCGCATCCGCGCGCAGTTCCGCGCCGATCCGAAGGGCCTGCGGCACGACCTGGAGCTGAGCAACTGGCAGCTCGACGGCGCGATCCCGGCCGACACCTTCAGCAGTGCCAAGGCCAAGGCCGGCCAGCCGATGGCCTTCGCCGCGCCGGGGCGCAAGGTGCCGATCGGCGCCAAGCCGGTGGTGGCGCTCGAGCCCAAGCCGAAGACACCGGCCAGACCCCAATGAGCGCGCGACGAGTGAAAGGCAAGCCATGAAATCGACGACCTTCGCCCTGATCGCCGTGGCCGCCCTCGGCGCCACGCTGGGCACGTGGGCGACCGATGCCGGCGCCTGGGCATCGGCCAACCGCTTCGGCGGGCGCACCCAGCACACCTGGGGCGATACCGCGCACGAGAACCGCTGGGGCGGCAGCACCCAGCACGTGGCCGGCGAGGGCACCGAGCACACCAACGCCTACGGCGGCAGCAGCGCGCATTCGGTCTACGGCGGCACCGAACACACCAATGCCTACGGCACGACGACCTACGGCAAGGCGGGCTACGGTGCGGTGACGACGACGCCCGGCGGCGCGAGCTACTACCACCCGCCGGCCTACGGCGCGTACCCCGCCTACCCGGCCTACCACCCGCCGGTGGCGGTGCCGTACTACTCGACCGGCTGCTACGGCTGCGCGGCAGCGGCTGGCGCGGTGGTGGGCATGGCCACCGGTGCGGCCATCGCCTCGTCGGCCAATGCCGCGGCCACGTCGAATGCCTATGCGGCAGGGGTCGCCACCGGCAGCGCCAACACCGCGGCGGCGTACCAGTCGGGCTATGCGGCCGGTACCACCACCGCGGCGGCCCCGCCGCCCGGCACCACGCGCACGACGACCACCACCGTCACCACCACTGCCGGCCCGGCCAGCTACGCGATGGGCGCCAGCTACGCGGCGCTGCCGGCCGGTGCGATGCAGATCAACAAGAACGGCCAGACCTACTACCTGAGCGGCAACACCTGGTTCCTGCCGGCCTTCGGCGCCAACGGCGTGCACTACACGGTGGTGGCCGCGCCCTGAGCGCGGGCCCGATGAGCGCAGGCGTGACCACCCGCTGTGTGCTGGTGGCCCAGGGCCACCCGCGCCTGTCCGAGGGCCTGCGCGGCTGGCTGCAGGCCTCGTTCGACGGCGTGTTCATGGTGGCCGACCGGGCTTCGCTGCTCGAAGGCGTGCACCGCTTGCAGCCCGCGCTGGTGGTCGTGGACCTGGCGCTGGCCGAAGGGCGGCTGGCCGACCTGCTGGCCCATATGCAGCAGCAGGCGCCGCTCAGCCGCACCGTGCTGCTGAGCGACCACGACGACCCGTGCGCCGACGCCGCCGCGCTGGCTGCCGGCGCGGCGGCCGTGGTGCACAAGGCCGCGCTGGCATACGAGCTTTCACCCGCCGTCGATGCCGTGCTGGCGGGGCGGCGCTTCACCCCCGCCGCCGGTGCGCATTGAGTCCACGCGTCGCGGCCCGGATTTCACCTGCACCCCAAGGAGATGTCCATGCACCGTGTTCCCTCCGGCCTGCAAAGCGCCGCCCTCGTCGGCGCCATGGCCGCGGCGCTGCTGGCCGGCTGCGGCAAGAAGGACGACCCGATCACGCAGGCGCAGCAGCCGCCGGTGCCGGCCGGCGCGGCGGCAAGCGCCGGCGTGCCGGCGCCCGGCATCGCCGAAGTCAAGGCCATCGCCGAGGAAGGCTTCGTCTACGGCCTGCCGATCGTCATGAACTACGCGGTGATGTACGAGTTCGCGATCGACAAGAACTCGGGCCAGTTCAAGGCGCCGTTCAACCGGATCTTCAACGAGGCGCGCGTCTTCACCTACAAGGACACGGCGGTGGTCACGCCCAACAGCGACACGCCGTACTCGCTGCTGTGGATGGACCTGCGCGCCGAGCCGATGGTGCTGTCGGTGCCGGCGGTGGACAGCAAGCGCTACTACTCGGTTCAGCTGACCGACGGCAACACCTTCAACTACGGCTACATCGGCAGCCGCGCCACCGGCCACGAGGCCGGCGACTACCTGGTCGTCGGCCCGCACTGGAAGGGCGAGACGCCGCCGGGCATCAAGAAGGTGTTCCAGTCGAGCACCGACTTCTCGATCGCCATCTACCGCACCCAGCTCTTCGACCCCAAGGACATGCCCAACGTCGTCAAGGTGCAGGCCGGCTACCTGGCGCAGCCGCTGTCGGCGTACCTGAAGCAGCCGGCCCCGCCGGCCGCGCCGGCGATAGCCTTCCCGAAGATCGACAAGGAGATGGTCAAGACCAACTTCTTCGACTACCTGGACTTCGCGCTGCAGTTCGCGCCGCCCGGTCCCGAGGAGGAAGCGATCCGCGCCAGGCTGGCCACCATCGGCATCGGCCCGGGCAGGAAGTTCGCCTTCAAGGATCTGTCGCTCGAGCACAAGGCCGCCGTCCTGCTGGCGATGAAGGAGGGCGACAGCCAGGTCGAGAAGTACCTGGAAGCCGGGCAGAAGAACATCAACGGCTGGAAGGTCGGCTCGCTGTTCGGCGACCGGGCGTTCTACAACGGCGACTGGCTGAAGCGCGCCGCCGCCGCCAAGGGCGGCATCTACGGCAACGATGCGGTCGAGGCCATGTACCCGCTGACCAAGGCGCTGGCCAACGGCGAGGCGCTCGACGGCGCCAAGCACCGGTACACGCTGACCTTCGCCAAGGACCAGCTGCCGCCGGTCAACGCCTTCTGGTCGGTGACGATGTACGACGGCAAGACGCAGCTGCTGATCAAGAACCCGATCGACCGCTACCTGATCAACTCGCCGATGCTGAAGGCCATGAAGAGGAACGCCGACGGCTCGCTGACGCTGTACGTGCAGAAGGATTCGCCGGGCAAGGCGAAGGAGTCGAACTGGCTGCCCGCACCCGACGGCCCGATTTACCTGGTGATGCGGCTGTACTGGCCGAAGGAGCAGCCGCCGTCGATCCTGCCGCCGGGCGAGGGCACGTGGCAGCCGCCGGGGCTGGCGCAGGTGAATTGAAGCGCCGGAGGCGCCGCGCGAACCGCATCGAGGCACACGAGGCCGTCACTTGAACCCCACCCTGCAATCACCGTGGCGCCGGGCCGGCGCCTGCGCGGCGCTGGCGCTGCTGTGCCTGAGCGCACGGGCCGAGCTGTCGGCCGAAGAACTCGCCAAGCTGGCGCAGAACCCGGTGGGCAACCTGGTCAGCGTGCCTTTCCAGAACAACACCAACTTCAACACCGGGCCGCTGTCGGGCACGCAGAACATCCTGAACATCCAGCCGGTGATCCCGATCGAGCTGAACAAGGACTGGAACCTGATCACGCGCACGATCCTGCCGCTGATCCGGCAGCCGGCCTTCGTGCCGGGGCAGGGCAGCACCTTCGGCCTGGGCGACATCCAGCTGTCGGCGTTCCTGTCGCCATCCGAGCCCGGGCCGGGCGGGCTGATCTGGGGTACGGGTGCGGTTCTGCAGCTGCCGACCAACACCAGCGACGTGCTCGGCAACAAGAACTGGGGCCTGGGTCCGACTGCGGTGGTGCTGAAACTGGAGAAGGGCAGCCCCTGGGTCTACGGCGCGCTGTTCAACAACATCTGGTCGATGAGCAGCGGCAAGCAGGGCGGGCGCTACAACAACTTCCTGCTGCAGCCCTTCCTGAACTACAACTTCCCCGGCGGGCTGTACCTGACGAGCTCGCCGATCGTCACCGCCAACTGGGAAGCCGACAGCGACCAGCGCTGGACGGTGCCGCTGGGCGGCGGCATCGGCAAGATCTTCCACATCGGCAAGCTGCCGGTGAACACGCAGCTCGGCGGCTACTACAACGTCGTGCACCCCGACAACGGCGCCAACTGGCAGCTTCGGGCACAGCTGCAGTTCATGTTTCCGAAGTAGACCGGCCGGCGCGACCGGGGTCGCGAACGCGGGCCCGGAGTCCGGCCCGAGCCCGCGCGCCGGCTGCCGCGGGCGACCGCGTGCTGCGATCGGCTGGCGACGGTCCGGCCGCTGCGAGCGACGGGCGCCGCGCGCCGGCGGCCGCTCAGCCGCCGTCGAGGAAGGCTTCCAGTCCCTGTGCCAGCGCCTCCGGCTGGTCGTGGTGCAGCATGTGCCCGGCGGGCTTGAGCTGCAGCCGCTGCACGCGCGCCACCGCGGCCAGCCGCTGCCCGAACTGTTCCCGGGTGTAGCGGCCGCGGTACCAGCCGTCGAAGTCCTTGCCGTCGCCCTCGACCCACAGCAGCGGCGCGGCGATGCGGCCCCAGGTCGCGATCACGTCCTCGGCGCGCGTCAGCACCGGGTTCACGATCTTGTGCGCGGCGTCGCCGAGGATGCGCCAGCGGCCGTCGTCGCCCTGCTTCGACCAGTGCGCCGCGAGCCACGCGGCCTTGTCCGGCGGCAGGCGCGGGTTGGTCTTCGCGAGCCGCTGCGCGACGGCCTCGACGCTGTCGAAATCGCGCAGCGTCGGCGGCGTCTTCAACTCGTCGAGCCACTGCGCGAGCCGCTTCGGCGCGGCTTCGGCGCGCGCGTCGGGCACGCCGTAGCCTTCCATGTTCACCAGCCGGCGGATGCGCTGCGGCCGCACGCCGGCGAAAGCCATCACGATGTTGCCGCCCATGCTGTGGCCGGCCAGGTCCACCGGCGCGTCCGGGCTCAGGCGGTCGATCAGCGCGTCGAGGTCGGCCAGGTAGTCGGCGAACCAGTAGCAGTCGGACGGCGTCGGGTCGCTCAGGCCGAAGCCGCGCCAGTCGGGCGCGACGACGAAGCGGTCGTCGCGCATCGCGTCGACCGTGAACTGGAACGACGCACCGACGTCCATCCAGCCGTGCATCAGCAGCAGCGGCGGCCGGTCGGGGCGGACGAGGGAGGCGTCGCCCCAGCAGAGGAAGTGCATCTTCAGCTTGCGCAGCGTGACGAATTCGCTGCGCCCGGCGCGGCGCGGGACGTAGGTCATGCGCCGCACTATAGGCGGGCGGGCAGGGCGCTCACCGTCCTGCGCGCGACCCGACCGTGCCGGTGCCGCCGCAACGGCCGCTCGGGTCGGGCGGGCCGCCCTCTCCGGCGCCGCAGCGGCCCGCGCCGTCCGTCGGCCGCCGATGCAACCCGTCCGCGCCTCACCGCGCTTCGTCGCAGCGCCGTTGGCGGCCGCCGGGCCGCGGCCGATCATGCCGGCCATCGCTGATCGTCACCGCAGGAGGTCCACGATGAACCGCACCCCTTCCCGAGCCGTCGCCCTGGCGCTGGCCACGTTCGTGACCGTGTCGCTGCTGGCCGGCGTGAATCGGCTGGCCACGATCCAGGCCGCCAGCGACCTGCGCCCGATCTCGGCCGCGGCCGCCGCGCCGCGCGGCTGAGGCCGCGCCGGGGCGGCCGGCCTCAGCGCAGGTAGGCCTCGGCCAGCTTGACCCAGTAGCTCGCGCCGGTGGACAGCACGCGGTCGTTGAAGTCGTAACCCGCGTTGTGCACCATGCAGCCGCCGTCGGCGCCTTCGCCGTTGCCGATGAAGACGTAGCAGCCCGGTACCTTCTCCAGGAAGAACGCGAAGTCCTCGCTGCCGCTCGCCGGCTCGGGGTTCGCGACCAGCGCGTCCTCGCCCAGCCAGCCGCGGATCACCTGCTTGCAGAACTCGGTTTCCTTCGCGTGATTGTTCAGCACCGGGTAGCGGCGGATGTAGTTCACGTCGGCGGTCGCGCCGTAGACCGCGGCCTGGGCGCGCGCGATCTCGCCGATGCGCTTCTCGAGCAGGTCGCGCACGTCGGGGCGGAAGGCGCGCACGGTCAGCCGCAGTTCGGCCTCGTCGGGCAGCACGTTCGGCGCCTCGCCGGAGTGGAACGCGCCGACCGAGACGATGCCGGTGTGCAGCGGGTCGACGTTGCGCGAGACGATCGTCTGCAGCGCCATCACGATGCTCGACGCAGCGACGATCGTGTCCACCGCCTTGTGCGGCAGCGCGCCGTGGCCGCCAAGCCCTCGCACCTTGATCAGGCAGGTGTCGCTGCTGGCCATCGCGAAGCCGGGCACCGCGATGAACTTGCCGGCCGGCTTGCCCGGGCCGTTGTGCATGCCGAACATCGCCTCGCACGGAAAGAGGTCCAGGAAGCCGTCCTCGAGCATCGCGCGCGCGCCGGCCAGGCCTTCCTCGGCCGGCTGGAACACCAGGTGCAGGATGCCGTCGAAATTGCGCGTCGCCGCGAGGTGGCGCGCGGCCGACAGCAGCATCGCGGTGTGGCCGTCGTGGCCGCAGGCGTGCATCCTGCCGAAGACCTTGCTCGCCCACGGCTTGCCGCTCGTCTCCTGGATCGGCAGCGCGTCCATGTCGGCGCGCAGGCCGATGCGGCGCGTCGACGTGCCGGCGCGCAGCGTGCCGACGACGCCGGTCTTGCCCAGGCCGCGGTGCACCTCGTAACCCCAGCGCTGCAGCCGCTCGGCCACCAGCTCGGCGGTGGCGTGCTCCTCGTACGCGAGCTCCGGATTCGAATGGATCTGGCGGCGCAGCGCCACCATCTCCTCTTCGTGGGCGCGGATCGCGTCGAGCGCGGGCAGCGGCAGCGGGGCGTTCATCGGCGGGGGCTCCTGGGCAGCGGCGAAAGCCCCCGGATTCTCGCAGCGCACCGCCAGGCTCCGCGTCGGTGATGACCCCGCAAGGCACGACGGCCCCGCAATGCGGGGCCGTCGTGGCAGGCGCTGTGCGTCGTCAGCCCAGCGCCAGCGCGACCAGCTTCTCCGGCGGCAGCTTCACGCTCACCGCCTTGTCGCCGACGACGCCGGCGATCGCGTGCTCGCGCTTCGCGGTGTCGCGCGGCACCGGCTCCTTCAGCGGCAGGCCGGCCGGCGTCGTGATCGCGGCCACGAGCGGCGTGATCACGCTCGCGCCGCGCTTGACGACGATCGCGGTCTCGCCCGAGACCAGCTTGACGTAGCAGCCCGGCGGGTAGACGCCGAACTCCTTGACCAGCGCCGCGGTCATCGAGTTGCCCGGGTCGTGCATGAACATCGCGCGGCCGGCGCGGTCGGCGGCCATCGCGTCGCGGGTCGTGCGCGGGCTCAGCTTCGCGGTGTAGATGTCGGCGCGGCGCACCAGCGCGGCGTAGTCGTTGACGTCGTGCACCCCGGCCGGATAACCGCTGCCGTCCGACGCGACATGGTGGTGCAGCACGCCGCGCAGCCAGTCCTCGTCGCCGATGCCGGCGAGCTGCAGCATCTCGACGCTGCGCTGCGGGTGGGTGTAGATCAGCTCGCGCTGCTCGGGCGTGACCGGCGTCGCCTGCATCGCGAGCTGGCCCTGCAGCTCGAGCATCGACACGTTCATCGTCAGCGCGACCTTGAACACCTTCTGCACGCTGGCCGCGTCCCAGCCCAGCCGCTGCGCGACCAGGAAGGCGGTGATCGCGGTGTGGATCGAATGCCGCACGCCGTACTGCGTGTGCTCGTTGCCGTCCTGGCGCAGCACCTGGAAGATCGCCAGGTCCGAGTCGCGCTCGATCAGCGCCTGGACCGGGCCGCTGACTTCGTCGAGCGCGCCGGCGAAGCCTTCGCCCTGGCAGTTCTGCAGCGTGTTGCCGACGCGGTCGAGGCACTGGTGCCACAGCCGGGGCAGCTCCTGCGGCGGCGCCGCCTCGATCAGCTCCTGCGGCGAGCGCAGCTCGGCCAGGTCGACCAGGCAGCCGCGCAGGAACAGTGCTTCGAGCTGATCATCGTTCGCGATCACCTGGCCGCGCGCGAGTAACAGCGTGTGATCGGCGTTGCGGACGTTGAACGGCAGGGGCCGGCCGACCGCGAAGCGGTGCCGCACCGAGACGAGAGATGAGAACTGCATGACGGTTCGGGCTGCTGCCAGCTTGGTTTCCGGCCCATTCGGGGGGCGCGTGCCAGCGATTTCGGCCGGCCGCGGGCCGACTTGAGATCGACAGGCCGGCGCTGCACACCGGCATGTCGATGACGCGCCCCCGCCGTGCGCCGGCGAGCCCGCGCATGCCCGGCCGCGTACCCTCAGCGATACAACTCGCGCCGGTTGCCGAGCCGCAGAACGCGCACGACGATGCGCTGGTCCTGGATGTCGCAGATGATGCGCCAGTCACCGACCCGGTACTTCCAGTAGTTGCCGAGCCGGGCCCCGGCGAGCGCCTCGCCGATGCTGCGGGGATCGTCGAGCGCCCCGACCCGCGTCCTCAGGAACCCGACCAGCCGCTGCTGCACCGGCCGGTCGAGCTTCTTCAGGTCCTTCAGCGCCGCGGGATCGAACTCGACCCTATAGGCCAAGCTGGCGCTCCACGTCTTCCAGCGGGATCGACTTTCGGTTGCGCCGCGCGCGGGCTTCGGCGAGGTGGTAGTCCTCGAGGTCGTCGATGTATTCGAGGATCGCCTCGCGTGCCAGCGCGGTCTTGGTGCGGCCGGTCTCGCTGGCCAGCGCGGCAAGTCGCCGCTCGATGGCGTCGGGAAGGCGGATGGCGAGCATGGGGTCGTTCTCCCTGCCGAGGCATTGCTATACAAGTATAGCGATGGCGGCGGCGCTTCCCGGCCATGACCTCGGCGGCCCGCGCGCGGCCTCTGCGGCGCCCGGTTCTTCCTGGCGGCCACGGCCCGAAGCCTGCCTCTGGCTTCGGCAGCGCAGCCTGGATGTTGGCCGACCTGGCTTCGGCCGCGCGCGGCAGTCGGCCGCGCGGCGCCCGGGCGCTGCGGCCGGATCAGCGGGTTCCCGGCGGCCGCCAGCGTGCCAGCAGCAGCGCGTTGCCGACCACGCTGACGCTGGACAGGGCCATCGCCGCGCCGGCCAGCACCGGGCTCAGCGCGCCGAGCGCCGCGGCCGGGATGCCGATCACGTTGTAGGCGAAGGCCCAGAACAGGTTCTGCCGCAGCTTCGCCCAGGTCGCGCGCGACAGCGCGACCCCTTCCGCGACCAGGCCGAGGTCGCCGCGCAGCAGCGTGAGGCCGGCGCTGGCCATCGCGACATCGGTGCCGGTGCCCATCGCCAGGCCGACGTCGGCCGCGGCCAGCGCCGGCGCGTCGTTGAC
>JAFLDG010000096.1 GCA_017302495.1 Burkholderiales bacterium | reverse complement strand
GGTCGCGGCCGGCGGCTCCTGGCCCGGCAGCGGCCAGTCGTCGGCCCGGCGCGGCGTGCCGATCGGCGCGGTCGACTTGCCGATGCGCGTGGCCGCCAGGTCCTCCTCGCTCGGCACCAGGCCGAGCAGCAGGTAGTCGAAGACGCGGCGCGCGATCGGCGCCGCCGCCTCCGAGCCGAAACCGGCGTTCTCGACCACCACCGCGAGCGCGACGGTCGGGTTCGGCAGCGGTGCGGCGGCGATGTACAGCGAGTGGTCGCGCTTGTGCTCCTCGAGCTTGCTCGCGTCGTACTTCTGGTTCGCCTTGATGCCGATCGCCTGCGCGGTGCCGGTCTTGCCGCCGCTCTTGTAAGGCGCGTTCGCGAACGAACGCACCGAGGTGCCTTCCTGCGTCACGCCGTGCAGCGCGCGCAGCAGCAGCTCGATGTGCTCGGGCGCGTAGGGCAGCGGCTCCAGCGGCTCCGCCGCGACGCGCCGCTTGTCGCCGCTGAGCACGTCCTCGATCTCGCGCACGAGATGCGGCTGGAAGCGCCGGCCGCCGCTGACCAGCGTCGCGGTCGCGTTCGCCAGCTGCAGCATCGTGAAGCTGTTGTAGCCCTGGCCGATGCCGAGCGAGATCGTCTCGCCGGCGTACCAGCGCTGCTGCTCGGGCCGCTTGTAGTAGCGCCGCTTCCACTCGGTGGACGGCAGGATGCCGGTGCCTTCGTTCTCGAGGTCGATGCCGGTCCTGCGGCCGAAGCCGAGCGGCGCCATCTGCTCGTGCATCAGGTCCACGCCCAGCTCGTTCGCCAGCGAGTAGTAGTAGACATTGCTCGACTTGACGATCGAGCGATGCATGTCGACGGCCCCGAGCCCCTTGTCGCCGTGGCTGCGGAAGACGTGGTTGCCGAAGGCGAAGGTGCCGCCGTCCATGATGACCTGGCTGGCGCTGCGCTTGCCGGTGTTCAGCGCCGCCAGCGCCATGAACGGCTTGTAGGTCGAGCCCGGCGGGTAGGTGCCGCGCAGCGCGCGGTTCAGCAGCGGCTTGTCGATCGACTCGTTCAGCTCGCGCCAGCTGTCGAAGTCGATGCCGTCGACGAACAGGTTCGGGTCGAAGGTCGGCTTGCTGACGAAGGCCAGCACCTCGCCGGATCTAGGGTCGATCGCGACCAGCGCGCCGCGCCGGTCGCCGAACATCTGCTCGACCAGCGCCTGCAGCTTGATGTCCACGGCCAGCACCAGCGTGTTGCCCGGCGTCGGCGCATGGCTCTCGAGCCGGCGCAGCGCGCGGCCGCCGGCGCTGGTCTCGACCCGCTCGAAGCCGGTGACGCCGTGCAGTTCGGCCTCGTAGCTCTGCTCCAGGCCGAGCTTGCCGATGTACTCGGTGCCCTTGTAGTTGGCCAGCTGCTCGTCCGGCCAGTCCTCCATCTTCAGCTTCTCGGCCTGGTTGATGCGGCCGATGTAGCCGAGCAGGTGGCTGCCGGTCTCGCCGAGCGGGTAGTTGCGGAACAGCCGCGCCTTGACCTCGACGCCGGGAAAGCGGAAGCGCTGCGCGGTGAAGCGCGCGACCTCCTCGTCCGTCAGCTTGCTGCGGATCGGCAGCGACTCGAAGCCCTTGCCGTCGTCGAGCAGGCGCTTGAAGCGGCGGCGGTCGCGCGGCGCGATCGCGACGAACTCGGCCAGCGCGTCGATCGTCGCCTCCAGGTCGTCGACCCTGGCCGGCGTGATCTCCAGCGTGTAGGCCGAGTAGTTGGTGGCCAGCACGACGCCGTGGCGGTCGAGGATGCGGCCGCGGTTCGGCGGGATCGGCACGACCGCGGTGCGGTTGGCCTCGGCCTGTGCGGCCAGATCCTCGTGGCGCAGGACCTGCAGCACGACCAGCCGCGCCCCCAGCAGGATGAAGGCACCGAGCACGACCGCGCCCGCCACCAGCAGCCGCAGCCGCAGGCGGTCGAGTTCGCTGCGCAGGTTCTTCAGCTCGGCCATCGCGGTGCGGTGCTACAGCGGGCGGTTCTGGTCCGGGTCGGGCGCCCGCTTCTGCGGCGCGAGCAGCAGCGCGGTGACCACCGGCCACAGCAACGCTTCGACGACCGGCGCGAACAGCAGTTCCCAGCCCGGGAACATGCCGCCGGCGAGCATGCGCACGATCAGCGCCACCAGGTGCGCGGCGAGGAACAGCGGCAGCACCTGCACCGCCTGCTCGGCCAGGCCGAACCACAACAGCCGGCGGTGGATGCTGATCGCGCCGAAGCTGAGCAGCGTGTACGCCAGCGCATGCTGGCCGAGCAGGGCGCCCTGGTGCACATCCATCAGCAGCCCGAACACGAAGGCGACGCCGACGCCGACCCGGCGCGGCTGGTGCACGGTCCAGAAGACCAGCACCACCGCCAGCAGGTCGGGCAGCGCCGGATGGCGGCCGAGCGGCAACAGGTTCAGTGCGAGCGCCACGAGCAGCGTGAAGCCGATGAACAGCGGGTTGACCGGCAGCAGCAGCTGGCCCGAGCCGCGCGGCATGATCATCGCCGGCCTCCCTTCGGCTTCAGCGCCGCGGCGCCGCGCTCGCGGCGGGTACCGGCCCGGCCGCAGCCGCCCCCTCGACCGGCGGCAGCGGGCGGCCGACCGGCTCGAGCACGAGCACGTGCCGCACGCCGTCGGCCTGCGCCGCCGGCTGCAGCACGATACGGGCAAAACCCGACTCGCCCCGCCGCTCCACCGCCTGCACGCGTGCCACCGGCACGTCCGCGGGGTAGACGCCGTCGACCCCGCTGGTGACCAGCAGGTCGTCGGCCCGGACGTCGGCATTGGCGGCCATGTAGCGCAGCTCCATCACGTCGCCGCCGCTGCCGCCGACGGCCACGCTGCGCGCGCGGGTGCGCGCGTTCAGCACCGGAATGGCGGCGTCCTTGTCGATCAGCAGCGTGACCTGCGCGCTCATCGGGAACACGCGCGTGACCTGGCCGAGCACGCCCGCCGGCACCAGCACCGGCGCGCCGGGCACGACGCCGTGGGTCGCGCCGCGGTCGATGACGAGCTTGCGCGAATACGGGTCCGCCGCCTCGTGCAGCACCTCGGCGGCGATGCTGCGCACGGTCAGGCTGCCGCGCAGGTCGAGCAGCGCCCGCAGGCGCTCGTTCTCGACCGTGAGCCGGGCGGCTGCCGCGGCCTGGGCCGACTGCTGCGCCAGCTGCTCGCGCGCGGCGCGCTCGCCCGCGAGGGCGGCGTGCAGGCCGCGCACGTAGTCGCTCGCCCGGCGCCAGAGCTCGACCGGCACCGCCAGCGTCTGCTGCACCGGCAGCAGCACGGTGGCGACGGCGGCGCGCAGCGGCCGCGCGAACTGGAAGCGTGTGTCCGCCACCATCAGGAAGATCGCCAGGCCGGCGAAGAACGCGAGCTTGGTCAGCGCCGACGGGCCCTGGCGGAAGAACGGCGGCGGCGTCCGGTCGTAGGTGGCGGTGGCCATGGCACGCGGCGCGCGGCGGGTACCGGCAGCCAGGCGCCGGTCACTCCGACGTGAAGATGCTGCCGAGCCGGTCCATCCGCTCCAGCGCCATGCCGCAGCCGCGCGCGACGCAGGTCAGCGGATCCTCGGCCACCAGCACCGGCAGGCCGGTCTCCTCGGCCAGCAGGCGGTCGAGGTCGCGCAGCAGCGCGCCGCCGCCGGTGAGCATCATGCCGCGCTCGGCGATGTCGGCGCCGAGCTCGGGCGGGGTCTGCTCGAGCGCGTTCTTCACCGCCGACACCATCTGGTTCAACGGATCGGTCAGCGCCTCCAGCACCTCGTTGCTGCTGATCGTGAAGCTGCGCGGCACGCCTTCGCTCAGGTTGCGGCCCTTGACCTCGATCTCGCGCACCTCGGAGCCGGGGAAGGCCGAACCGATATTCTTCTTGATCGACTCGGCGGTCGGTTCGCCGATCAGCATGCCGTAATTGCGCCTGATGTAGTTGATGATCGACTCGTCGAACTTGTCGCCGCCGACCCGGATCGAGCCCTTGTAGACGATGCCGCCCAGGCTGATGACGCCGACCTCGGTGGTGCCGCCGCCGATGTCGACCACCATCGAGCCGGAGGCCTCGCTCACCGGCAGGCCGGCGCCGATCGCGGCGGCCATCGGCTCCTCGATCAGGTAGACCTCGCTCGCGCCGGCGCCGAGCGCCGATTCGCGGATCGCGCGCCGCTCGACCTGGGTCGAGCCGCAGGGCACGCAGATGATGATGCGCGGGCTCGGCCGCATCATCGACCGCGGATGCACCATCTTGATGAACTGCTTGAGCATCTGCTCGGTCACGGTGAAGTCGGCGATCACGCCGTCCTTCATCGGCCGGATCGCCTCGATGTTGCCGGGCACCTTGCCGAGCATCGCCTTCGCTTCGTGGCCGACCGCCTGGATCGTCTTCTTGCCGTGCGGGCCGCCTTCGTGCCGGATCGCCACCACCGACGGCTCGTCGAGCACGATGCCCTTGTCGCGCACGTAGATCAGCGTGTTGGCGGTGCCCAGGTCGATGGCCAGATCGGTCGAGAAGTAGCGGCGCAGCGAGGCAAACATGGTCGGCAATCGGGGTGAGGCGCGGGCGGCGTCAGTGCGTCCGCAACGCCTCGGCGGCGAGCGGAACGGGGCCCAGGGACAGCATCGGCGATGGCGGGCGGAAGTCGCGTGGACGGCGGCGGCGAAAGCGGCCGCGGCGCTGCCCGTTTCGGCCTCGAGACGGCCGGCAGGCCTCGACGCGACGGCGCCGTAGCGAACGGTAGCCGGCGTGCCCGCCGGGCGTTTTCGGATAACCGGGGATAATACTGCATCACTTCGTCATCGCCGGCCGCGCGCGCCGGCGGCCGTGCCGGCCCGCAGCGCCGGCACCCCGGAACCCGATCGATGGCACTGACCCCCCAGGACGTGAGCCGCATCGCCCGGCTGGCGCGTCTTTCGTTGTCGCCGGCCGAGCAGCAGGCGATGCTGGCGCAGCTGAACGGCTTCTTCGACATCGTCGAGCGCATGGGCGCGGTCGACACCGCCGGCGTCGAGCCGCTGTACACGCCGCTGTCCGCGGTGCAGGCGGTGCATCTGCGGCTGCGTGACGACGTCGTGACCGAAAGCGACGACCGGGCGGCCAACCAGCGCAGTGCCCCGTCGGTGCAGGACGGGCTGTTCCTGGTGCCGAAGGTCGTCGAATGAAGGCGCTGCACGAAGCCGGCGTCGCCGAGCTGTCGCGGGCGCTGCAGACGCGGCAGGTGTCGAGCGCCGAGCTGACCCGGCAGCTGCTGGCGCGCGCGACGGCGCACGAGTCGCTCGGCGCGTTCCTGGCGATCGAGCCCGAGCGCAGCCTGGCGCAGGCCGAAGCCGCCGACCGCCGCCTGGCGCAGGGCGGCGCGCACCGGCTGACCGGCGTGCCGGTGGCGCACAAGGACATCTTCGTCACCCGCGGCTGGCCGTCGACCGCGGGCTCGAGGATGCTCGCCGGCTACGCGAGCCCGTTCGATGCGACCGTGGTCGCGCGCCTCGGCGACGCGGGGATGGTCACGCTCGGCAAGCTCAACTGCGACGAGTTCGCGATGGGTTCGGCGAACGAGAACTCGGCCTTCGGCCCGGCGCGCAACCCGTGGGACCCGCGCCGGGTGCCCGGCGGCTCGTCGGGCGGCTCGGCGGCGGCGGTGGCGGCGCGCCTGGTGCCGGCGGCCACCGGTACCGACACCGGCGGCTCGATCCGCCAGCCGGCGGCGTTCTGCGGCGTCACCGGCATCAAGCCGACCTACGGGTTGTGCTCGCGCTACGGAATGATCGCGTTCGCCTCCAGCCTCGACCAGGCCGGCGTGCTCGCGCGTTCGGCCGAAGACTGCGCGCTGCTGCTGTCGGCGATGAGCGGCTTCGATGCGCGCGACGCCACCAGCGCCGAGCGGCCGCCGCAGGACTACCACGCGCAGATGCTGGCGCCGCGCGAGGGCGCCGGCGGCGCGGCGCCGCTGCGCGGCCTGCGCATCGGCCTGCCGCGCGAGTTCTTCCCCGCCAGGCTGAGCGCCGACGTCGAACGTGCGGTGCGTGCCGCGCTGCGCGAGCTGGAGGCGCTCGGCGCGACGCTGGTCGACGTGAGCCTGCCGCGCACCGAGCTGTCGATCCCGGTCTACTACATCATCGCGCCGGCCGAGGCGAGCTCGAACCTGTCGCGCTACGACGGCGTGAAGTTCGGCCACCGTGCGCAGCGCTACGACGACCTGACGTCGATGTACGAGCGCACCCGGGCCGAAGGCTTCGGGCCCGAAGTCAAGCGCCGGATCATGATCGGCACCTACGTGCTCAGCCACGGCTACTACGACGCGTACTACCTGCAGGCGCAGAAGCTGCGGCGGATGATCGCCGACGACTTCCAGGCCTGCTTCGCGCACTGCGACCTGATCGCCGGGCCGGTCGCGCCGACGGCGGCCTGGCCGCTCGGCGCCCAGGCCGACGATCCGGTGCAGGCCTACCTGGCCGACATCTTCACGCTGCCGGCGAGCCTGGCCGGCCTGCCGGGCATGAGCGTGCCGGCCGGCTTCACCGGTTCGCCGGAAGGCGGCGGCCTGCCGGTCGGGCTGCAGCTGATCGGCAACTACTTCGACGAGGGCCGGCTGCTGCACGCGGCGCATGCGCTGCAGCAGGCGACCGACTGGCACCGGCGTGCGCCTCCAGGTCCGTGAGTGCATGCCGACGATCAGCGAGTTCTATGGTGTGTTGATCCGGATGTACTGGAACGACCATGCGCCGCCCCACTTTCATGCCATCTACGCCGAGTTCGAGGCCCACTACGCGATCGAAACGCTCGAGCTCCTGCGGGGCGAACTGCCTCGCCGCGCGCACGCGCTCGTGCTCGAATGGGCGGCGCAGCACCGCGAGGAACTGAGGGAGGATTGGCAGCTATGCGAAGCGCGACAGATGCCGAAGAAGATCGAGCCGCTGCGGTGACGCCCGTGCAGCCGCGCGTCGCCGTCGTCGTTCCCCTGCCCGGGCAGCGCCTGCACGTGCAGTTCGCCGACGGCATCGCGGGCGAGGTCGACTGCAAGAGTTTGATCGACGGCGAGCAAGCCGGTGTGTTTGCCGCGTTGCGCAATCCGATCGAGTTCGATCGCGTCGGCGTCGAGCACGGCGCCGTGACCTGGGCCTGCGGCCTGGATTTGGCGCCGGACGCGATGTACGACGAAGTCCGGCAAAACGGCCGATGGGTGCTGCGCTGAGTTCGCCGGCCACCGACGGCCTCAGGGCCGCCGTCGTCAGGGCCGGACAGGACCTGCTCGCCCGCGACATGGACGAGGCGGCCGTGTCCGGCGGCCCGGTCAAGCGCCTGCTCGCGGCGCTGGGCTGGGACGTCTTCGACCCGAGTGCGGTCTGCCGCGAGTTCAGAGTTGGGCCTGGCCGGGTGGACTATGCGCTGCGAAGTGCGCCCGCGACGGTGGACGTGTTCGTCGAAGTCAAGGCTCCGGGCAAGGCGGACGAGGCAGCCGATCGCCAGCCCTTCGAGTACGCCTTTCACCAGGGTGTTCCGCTCGCGGTCGTCACCGACGGCCGCACATGGAGCTTCTACCTGCCGAGTGGGCAAGGCAGCTGCGAAGACAGAAGGTTGTATCGACTCGACATCGTGGAGCGCGACACCGACGAGTGCTGCAGCCGGCTCGATCGCGATCTGGGTCGGTCCAACGTCGCGTCCGGAGTCGCCCACGAGTACGCCAGGCGCGACCACCAGGACAAGGCGCGCACCGACCGGCTGATAGCCACGCGGCCGAAGGTCTGGCGCCGCTTGCTCGACGAACCGGATGATCTCTTGGTCGACCTGCTCGTGGAGGCCATCGAATCCGAGACCGGCGAACGCCCGGAGACCGAACACGTGCAGCGGTTTCTCCGGGCCCAGACGGGGGGCAAGCAGGCGGACCGGATGCTGCCCGGCCCGGGCGCTGCGTCTGGCGCGCGGGAGACCGCCAGCCGCGGGACGCCGGCACCGGCGCCCCGGCAGCCGGGCGGATGCGGCTATTCGGTCCAGGATGGTCCGTGGAAACCGTTCAAGGACGGCAAGGCAACCTACTTGGCGCTGCTCGGTGAACTGTGCGGGGTCGACCCGGAGTTTCCCGTCAAGTTCGCGCGGACCGGTCGCGGCCGAAAGCGAGCCTGGATCGCGCAGACTCCCGAAGCGCTTTTCCCCGGTCGGCCCGACTTCCAGGCGAAGGAGACCAGTGAGCTGCGCCCTGGTTGGTTCGTCGGCACGCAGACCAATCCCGAAGAATTCGACAAGCGCGCGCGTGCTGCCTGCAAGGCAGTGGGTCTGGACTTCGGTCGAGACGTAAAGGCCAGTTTCAAGAGATGAGCTCCGGTGTGCCCCCCCTCGTCCGCGGCTTCGAGGTCGTCATCGGCATCGAAACCCATGCCCAGCTGTCGACGCGGAGCAAGATCTTCAGCGGCGCGGCCACCGCGTTCGGCGCGCCGCCGAACACCCAGGCCTGCGCGGTCGATCTCGGCCTGCCGGGCACGCTGCCGGTGCTCAACCGCGGCGCGGTCGAACGCGCGATCTGCTTCGGCCTGGCGGTCGGCGCGCGGATCGCGCCGCTGTCGATCTTCGCGCGCAAGAACTACTTCTACCCCGACCTGCCGAAGGGCTACCAGATCAGCCAGTACGAGATTCCGGTGGTGCAGGGCGGGCAGGTCGACTTCCACGCCGGCGGCGCGCCGCGGCGCGTCCGCCTGACCCGCGCGCACCTCGAGGAGGACGCGGGCAAGTCGCTGCACGAGGACTACGCCGGCGCCACCGGCATCGACCTGAACCGCGCCGGCACGCCGCTGCTCGAGATCGTGACCGAGCCCGACATGCGTTCGTCGGCCGAGGCGGTGGCGTACGCGAAGGCGCTGCACGCCCTGGTGGTCTGGCTCGGCGTGTGCGACGGCAACATGCAGGAGGGCAGCTTCCGTTGCGACGCCAACGTCTCGGTGCGCCGGCCCGGCGCGGAGCTCGGCACGCGGCGCGAGATCAAGAACCTGAACAGCTTCCGCTTCCTGCAGCAGGCGATCGACTTCGAGCTGCAGTGGCAGATCGACCGGCTCGAGGACGGGCTCGCGGTCGAGCAGGCGACCGTGCTGTTCGACCCCGACAGCGGCGAGACGCGGGCGATGCGCACCAAGGAGGACGCGCACGACTACCGCTACTTCCCCGACCCGGACCTGCCGCCGCTCGTCATCGAGCCGGCCTGGGTCGAGCGCGTTCGCGCCGGGATGCCCGAACTGCCGGCGGCGATGGCCGAGCGGCTGCAGCGCGACGACGGCCTGCCCGCCGCCGATGCCGCGCTGATGACGCAGAGCCTCGGCTTCGCGCGCTACTACGAAGCGCTGCGCGATGCCTGCCGGGCACGCGACGGCGGCCGGTCCGCGGCCGCGTGGCCGAAGCTGGCCGCGAACTGGCTGATGGGTGAGGTCTCGCGCCGGCTGAATGCGGAAGGCCGGGAGATCGAAGCGATCCCGGTGCCGGCCCCGGTGCTCGGCGCGCTGATCGGCCGCGTGGCCGACGGCACGGTGTCGAACCACGGTGCGAAGCAGGTCTTCGATGCGCTGTGGGGTGCCGGCGGCGAGGTCGACGCGCTGATCGAGCGCATGGGCCTGAAGCAGCTGAGCGACAGCGGCGCGCTCGAGGCCATCGTCGAGCAGGTGCTGGCGGCGAACCCGAAGTCGGTGGCCGAGTTCCGCGCCGGCAAGGACAAGGCGTTCAATGCGCTCGTCGGCCAGGTGATGAAGGCGACGCAGGGCAAGGCCAACCCGGCGCAGGCCGGCGAACTGCTGCGGCGCAAACTGGCCTGAGCGCGGCGGCCCGGGCTCAGCGCAGGTTCGACGCCCTGACGCCCGACGCGCTCGCCGCGACCGGCGATGCGGTCGAGGTCGGCACGATCGGCCCGAGCGAGCCGGGCACCGCCCCCGCCCACAGCTGCTTCAGCCGCGCGAGCTCCGCGTCGTAGAGCCGGTTGATGCGGTCCAGTTCGGCCTGCTGCTGCAGGCGCGCGTCGCGCTGCGCCTCGGTCGCGGCCTCGTTCGCGTCGAACTGCGCGCGCAGCTTCGGCGGCAGCGCCTTGCCGACGTAGAACTCGGCCTCGGCCTCCAGCGGCTTGCGTTCGTCGGCAAGGGCACGCAGCCGCTGGTCGGTGCCCTGCATCGCCAAGCGCACCGGGTCCAGCGCCGCCTCGCGCGCCTTGCGGTGCGGCACTTCGTTCGGGTAGCGCGCGAGCAGGTTGCGGTCGCGCCGCAGGGCATCGGCCTGCGCGGCGCGGGCCTCGGCCCGCTTGCGCTCCTCGGCTTCGAGCGCCGCCCGCTCGTCGGCCGTCAGCGCCGGCGGGTGCACCGCCTTCAACGAGCCGTCGCGGTTGAGGATCCGCTGCGCCTTCGCGTTGCAGTCGGCGATCGGCCGGTCGGCGGTGATGCGGCGGCCGCTGTCGTCGATGCAGCTGTAGATGCCCGAGGCGCTGGTCGCGGCCGGCTGCTGCGCCCCGGCCGCCGCGGCGGCGGCCAGCAGCAGCGGCGGCAGCAGGCGTCGTCCGGGGGCACAGGCGGGCATTCAGACTCCGTAGCGTTCTCGGTAACGTTGCACCGGCTCGGCAAAGACGCGCAGCGCCGGATCGTCGGTGGACCGCAGATAGTGCAGCAAGTCACCCAGCGTCGCAATCGATGCGACCGGCAGCTGCAGCCGCTGCGTGACGTACTGGACGGCGGACCACTCGACATCCTTATCGCCCTCGGTCGCCTTTTCTTGACGGTCCAGGGCGATCAATACGCCACAAGGCCGCGCGCCGGCCGCCTGCAGCAGCCGGATCGACTCGCGCACCGAAGTCCCGGCCGAGATCACGTCGTCGACGATCAGCACCCGGCCGGCCACCGGCGCGCCGATCAGCACGCCGCCTTCGCCATGGTCCTTCGCCTCCTTGCGGTTGTACGCGAAGGGCACGTTGCGGCCGCGGCGCGCGAGTTCGACCGCGATCGCCGCGGCCAGCGCGATGCCCTTGTAGGCGGGGCCGAACAGCATGTCGAAGGCCAGGCCAGAGTCGAGCAGCCGCGCTGCATAGAATTCCGCGAGCCGGCCGAGCTTGGCGCCGTCGTTGAACAGCCCGGCGTTGAAGAAGTACGGCGACAGCCGCCCTGCCTTGGTCTTGAACTCGCCGAATCGCAGCACGCCGGCGCCGACGGCGAAGTGGACGAAATCGCGGGCCGGCGCAACCGGGGGCGGCGGAAGGGTCATGAGGGGTCCGTCGTGTTCCGCCTGATCACGCTCAACCTGAACGGCATCCGTTCGGCGGCGGCCAAGGGCTTCGTCGAATGGGCGCAGGGCGCGGGCGCCGATTGTATGGGGGTGCAGGAAGTGCGCGCCCAGGCCGAGGACGTGGCCGGCCGCTTCGATGTGCTCGGCCCGATGCGCGGCCACTTCCACCTCGCGCAGAAGAAGGGCTACGCCGGCGTCGGCCTCTACGCCAAGCGCGAACCAAGCGAAGTGTGCACTGGCTTCGGGAGCAGGGAGTTCGACGCCGAAGGGCGCTGGGTCGAGTTGCGGTTCGACACGCCACATCGGCGCTTCAGCATCGTCAGCTGTTACTTCCCCAGCGGCTCGAGCGGGGAGGAGCGCCAGGCGGCGAAGTTCCGCTTTCTGGACCGCCTGTATCCGCACCTGATGAAGCTGAAGGCCGGGCGCGAGTTCGTGCTGGTCGGCGACATCAACATCGCGCACCAGGAAATCGACCTGAAGAACTGGAAGAGCAACCAGAAGAACTCCGGCTTCCTGCCCGAGGAGCGTGCATGGATGACCAAGCTGCTCACCCGCGGCGGGCTGGTCGATGTCTTCCGCCGGCTCAATCCGCGGCCCGAGCAGTACACGTGGTGGAGCAACCGGGGCCAGGCCTGGGCGAAGAACGTCGGCTGGCGGCTCGACTACCACCTGGCCACCCCCGGGCTGGCCGCGCTGGCGCGGCGGGAGCGGATCTTCCTCGACCGGCGCTTCTCCGACCACGCCCCGGTGATCATCGACTACGAGCTGAAGTTGTAGGCGGCGCCCGGCGCGGGCCGGCCTGGACGCCCGCCGGGCCGCGGCGGGGGGCCGGCGCCGCGGCCCGACCCGGTCACGAAGGGTGGCTAGGCAAATGCGAATCATTCGCATATAGTTGACTCCCGACCTGCCACGGAGTCCCCCATGCCCAAGCCAGCGGCCTGTGCACCGACCGAGGCCCCGACCGAGCGGCCTGCGCTGCAACCGGTGATCGGCGGCACGTTGCTGCTGCTGAGCCACTATGCCCGCACGCCGGACCTGGCCGCGGCCGAGCGCATCGCGCACCACCTCGCGCTGATCGCCCGCCATCCGGACGCCTCGGACGGCCTGCAGCACATCTGCACGCAGCTGTTCGCCAGCTGGATCGGCCCGGTGCAGTTGCAGGACCTGCCCGCCGAGCGCCAGTGGCGCGAGGCGGATTCGCACCTGAACTGGATGGTGCGGATGATCCGGCTGCGCCACGCGTGCCCGGAGATCGGCTGGGGCGCGTGGCGCGTACTGCCGACCGGATCGGTGCACGTGCTCGCACTCCTGCACGAGTGGCGCGGCAGCTGCGTGATCACGCTGCACAACC
>JAFLDG010000095.1 GCA_017302495.1 Burkholderiales bacterium | reverse complement strand
GCCTTCATCTCGGCGACCCGGTCCAGATACTTCTGGTAGTTGCGCTCGTCGCCGCGGCGCTCGGGCTCGCCGTTGTTGTACTCGCGCTTCAGCTCGGCCAGCCGCTCTTCCTCGCGCCGCAGCTCGAGCTCGAGGATGCGCCGCGCATCGCTGTCGCGCGCGCGCTGCGCGGCCGGGTCGACGCGCGATTCGGGCGGGCGCGCGGCCGCCGCCTCGGGGTTCGCTCGAGGCGTCGGCGGGCGCGACTGGATCACCGTGACCGGCGTGCCCTCGACGAGGCGGCAGCCCTTGTCCTTGGCCTCCTGCGCGGAGAGCTGGTCGGTGTAGAGCACCGGCGGGCCCGGGCAGCGGTAGACGCTCCCGCTCTGGGCCGGCGCCGATCCCGCCGCCAGCCCGAACCCGAGCGCGATGCCCGCCACCCTCCACGAACGCCCGTTCATCGGCTCCTCTTTGCCCGCGCCGCGCCGCAGCGCGGCGGCTGCCCCGTGCGGCGATTGTCGCGCAGCCTCCGACTCGCCCCAAAAGGCAAAAAGGGACGGCTTTGCCGGCCGTCCCTCGTGCTCCGCGCCACGCCATCACGGGCTCGCCCGCGGCCGGCGCGGCGGTCAGAGCGCGTAGTACATGTCGTACTCGATCGGATGCGTGGTCATGCGGAAGCGCGTGACCTCCTGCATCTTCAGCTCGATGTAGGCGTCGATGAAGGCGTCGGTGAACACCCCGCCCTTGGTCAGGAATCCGCGGCCCTTGTCGAGGTAGTCGAGCGCCTGGTCGAGGCTGTGGCAGACGGTGGGAATCTTCGCGTCCTCTTCCGGCGGCAGGTGGTACAGGTCCTTCGTCGCGGCATCGCCCGGGTGGATCTTGTTCTCGACGCCGTCGAGGCCGGCCATCAGCAGTGCGCTGAAGGCGAGGTACGGGTTCGACGACGGATCCGGGAAACGGACCTCGATGCGGCGGCCCTTCGGGTTCGCGACGTACGGGATGCGCACCGAGGCCGAGCGGTTCTTCGCCGAGTAGGCGAGCTTGACCGGCGCCTCGAAGCCGGGCACCAGCCGCTTGTAGCTGTTGGTGCCGGGGTTCGTGATCGCGTTCAGCGCGCGCGCGTGCTTGATGATGCCGCCGATGTAGTACAGCGCGAACTCGCTCAGGCCGGCGTAGCCGTCGCCGGCGAACAGGTTCTTGCCGTCCTTCCACACGCTCTGGTGGACGTGCATGCCGCTGCCGTTGTCGCCGACGATCGGCTTGGGCATGAAGGTCGCGGTCTTGCCGTAGCTGTGCGCGACGTTGACGATGACGTACTTCTGCAGCTGCAGCCAGTCGGCACGCTGCACCAGCGTGCTGAACTTGGTGCCGAGTTCCATCTGGCCGGCGGTGCCGACCTCGTGGTGGTGGACCTCGACCGGAATGCCGAGTTGCTCGAGCAGCAGGCACATCTCCGAGCGCATGTCCTGGAAGCTGTCGACCGGCGGCACCGGGAAGTAGCCGCCCTTGACCCCGGGCCGGTAGCCGGTGTTGCCGTGCTCGTATTCCTTGCCCGAGTTCCAGGCCGCCTCCTCGGACTCGATCTTGCAGAACGAGCCCGACATGTCGGCGCCCCAGCGCACGCTGTCGAAGACGAAGAACTCCGGCTCGGGGCCGAAGTAGGCCGCGTCGCCGAGGCCGGTGGACTTCATGTAAGCCTCGGCGCGCTTGGCCAGCGAGCGCGGGTCGCGCTCGTAGGGCTTGTGGTCGGTCGGGTCGAGCACGTCGCAGGTCAGCAGCAGCGTCGGCTCCTCGAAGAAGGGGTCGACGTTGGCGGTGTTCGGGTCGGGCATCAGCAGCATGTCCGACGCCTCGATGCCCTTCCAGCCGGCGATCGACGAACCGTCGAAGGCGTGGCCGGCGCTGAACTTGTCCTCGTCGAAGGCGGAAACGGGGACGGACACGTGCTGTTCCTTGCCGCGCGTGTCGGTGAAGCGGAAATCGACGAACTTGATCTCGTGTTCCTTCACCATCGACATCACGTCGGCGACGGTCTTGGCCATCTGGGCTCTCCTGGGGTTCTTTGGGGGGAGGGAATTCGGGGAGGCGGGCCCGCCGGCCGCGGGACCAGGGGCACGTGGACGATTATGCAGAAAGCATGCCCGCCACCCGTTGGTGCATGCCGCATCGAAGGCGCCGGGCCGGGCGCTCCCTCGCGCACCAGGCTGCCCCGATTCTGGGCGCAACCACGCACCCCGCAGGTGCAAACGGCGCTAGCGCACCAGTTCGGGGCCGAGCCGGAGCTGCAGCGCGCCGAGCCCGTGCTGCAGCTCGGCAAACGCGGCATCGACCACCGCCGGCGGCCCCTTGACGCCCAGCTCGATGTGCCGGCCGAAGCGGTGGCCGGCATCGACGCAGGGCAGGCTGAAGACGCGGATCCCGGCATGGGCCGCCTCGATGCGCTCCATCAGCGGCGTCAGTGTCGCCTCCATGCTGCCGTAGACGACGACCGAGCGCTCGCGGCTCGCGCCCTGGCCGTGCAGCGGGCGGTAGCGCGAGTCGAGCAGCGCCTCGATCATCGGCCAGGCCATCACCGGGAAGCCGGGCACGAAGTGGACATCGCCGACGCTGAAACCCGGAATCTTGTTGTACGGGTTCGGGATGATCTCGGCACCCCGCGGGAAGCAGCCCATGTTCAGCCGGTGCCGGTTGTCGGCGCGCTCGGGCTCGAAGGGCAGGCCCTTCTCGGCCGCGACGTCGCGCATGCGCTCGGCGATCAGCGCGCGCGCCTGCGGGTGCAGTTCGAGCGGCACGCCGAGCGCCTGCGCGGCGGCTTGGCGCGTGTGGTCGTCCGGCGTCGCGCCGATGCCGCCGCAGCAGAAGACGATGTCGCCGCCGCCGAACGCCTCGCGCAGCACCTGCACGATGCGCGCGCGGTCGTCGCCGACGAAGCGCGCCCAGGCCAGGGCCAGCCCGCGTGCGCCGAGCAGTTCGATCACCCGGGCCAGATGCTTGTTCCGGCGCTTGCCGGACAGGATCTCGTCGCCGACGACGATGAGGCCGATCGTCATCGCGGGGCGTCCAGCATCGGCGGCGACGGCGGTGGCGACGGCAGAACCTCGGCCGCCGGGGCGGGCGCGGGCGCGGGCTCGACCACGGCCTCGGCCGCGCGCAGCCGCTGCAGCGCCGCCAGCGCATAGTGCGCGAACCACAGCGCCGAGAACGCGAACACCAGCGTGTAGAGCCACACCGAAACGACGAGCAGGACCGGCGCGAACACCAGCGTCAGCGCCCCGGCGGCCCACAGCAGCGCCGGCGCCGCGCCGAGGTAGCCGGTGCAGATGCCGATCGCCAGCAGCGGCCAGCGATGTTCGGCGAGGATCCGGCGCCGCTCGTCGCGACTGGCGTGGGCCGCGAGCACGTCGAAGCTCATAACCTGGTAGGTCAGCCAGCCCCAGATCAGCGGCGGCAGCAGCAGCACCAGCGGCGGCACCAGCCACAGCGGCAGGCTCAGCACGAGCAGGATCAGCGCGACGGCGGTGCAGCCGAGCGACCACAGCAGCGACCCGAACCACCCCCCGCCGCGGCGCGCCTGCAGCGCCGCGAAGCGGCGGGCGACGACCAGCCCCACCATCGCCGGCGTCATCAACCAGGCGACGAGCAGCAGCGACGCGACCACCACCACCGGCACGGCCAGCGCGACGACGATCATCGGCGCGAGCACGATGCGCAAGCCCGCCAGGCCGACCGAGTCGAGCCAGGCCAGGAAGCTGGCCACCAGCGCCCATTGCTCGAGCGCGGCCCGCACCGCGGCCACCGCCGGCTCCCAGTAGAACCAGCCCAGCCCGAGCACGGCCGCGCCGACCAGCAGCAACGGCGCCAGCGACCACAGGATCACGCGCGGATGCAGGCAGTAGGCGGCGGCGCGCCAGAAGGCGTCGAGCAGGTCCCTCATCGCATCGCTCCCGGCCTGTTCTTGTTCGCTTGTCGCGTGGCGGCGGCAGCACGCGCGGCCGTGGCGCGCGGCAGGTGATGGTGGAGCCGGGGGGAATCGAACCCCCGTCCGCAAGCCTTCTCCGGGCAGTTCTACATGCTTAGCTGGCTGGTTTGGATCTCACGCCCCGGGCCGCGCAGCAGCACGCTGCCCGGGATGCCAGCCACTTGATCTTGCCCCGCACCGAGTGGCCCGGCGCGCGGCACAGCCGATGTGGATGACCTCGCAGCCCTTCACCTTGCGGTGTCAGACCCAGCCCATCGGCCAGCTGTTGCGAGGCTCGCCGGTGTTAAGCGGCGAGGGCGAAACGTTCGTCGTTCGCAGTTACTTCGTTTCCAGTGGATTAGCGAGCGTACTGGTGCTCGGCATGCCCTGCATCGGATCCGCACCCACGTCGAAACCGGGTCGGCCCCAACCTAGCAAGTTTAGGCCAATCCGAGCCAGTTCAAGAGCGCTGCCGGCGTCTCGAGCACCGCGTCGGCGTCCCAGTCGTGTACCGACTCGCCGGCACCGAGATAGCCCCAGGCCGCGGCCAGCGCCGGCATGCCTGCGCCGCGGCCGGCCAACACGTCGCGCCGATCGTCGCCGACATAGACGCAGTCGGCCGGCGCGAGCCGCAATTGCGCCGCCGCCGCGATCAGCGGCGCCGGATGCGGCTTGGTGTGCGGCGTCGTGTCGCCGGCGACCAGCACTGCGCAGCGCTCGCGCAGGCCGAGGCCGGCCACCAGCGGCGCGGCGAAGCGCGCGACCTTGTTGGTCACGATGCCCCAGCGCACCGCGCGCCGCTCCAGCGCCTGCAGCACCGGCTCCATGGCGGCGAAGACGCGGGTCTCGCGCAGCAGCCGGGCCTCGTAGCGGCCGAGGAAATCGTCGCGCAGGGCGGCGAAGCGGGCATCGTCGGGGCCGATGCCGAAGCCCAACGCAAGCATGCCGCGGGCGCCGCTGCCGACCGCCGGCCGCAGGTCGGCAAAGGGCAGCGGCGCCAGCCCGTGGGCTTCGCGCAGTTCGTTCACCGCGCCGGCCAGATCCGGCGCACTGTCGACCAGGGTGCCGTCGAGGTCGAACAGCACCGCGCCAAGACGCGGTGGCGCGGCGTTCACCCGGCACCTCTTCGCAGCGCCGGCTGCGGGACGACGGTCTGCCGCCCGCCGGGCGGCCGGCTCACCCGCCCTTGCGGCATGCGACGAGGTAGTTGACGCTGGTGTCGTCGCCGAGGGCGTAGCGGCGCGACAGCGGGTCGTATTCGAGGCCGCGCGTCGCGCCGACGGCGAGCCCGGCCGCGCGGCACCAGTGGGCCAGCTCGCTCGGCCGGATGAAACGGGCGTAGTCGTGCGTCCCGCGCGGCAGCAGGCGCAGCACGTACTCGGCACCGACGATCCCGAACAGCCAGCTCTTCGGATTCCGGTTCAGCGTCGAGAAGAACGCGTGGCCGCCCGGCCGCAGCAGCGTCGCACAGGCGCGCACGACCGACGCCGGCTCCGGCACATGCTCGAGCATCTCCATGCAGGTCACGACCTCGAAGCTGGCCGGCTGGTCTTCGGCAAGGGCTTCGGCCGAGATCTCGCGGTAGTCGACGTTGTGGACCTCGGCCTCGAGCGCGTGCAGCCGCGCCACGCCCAGCGGCTTGGCGGCGAGATCGATGCCGGTGACCCGAGCGGCGCGCCGCGCCATCGCCTCGGCCAGGATGCCGCCGCCGCAGCCGACGTCGAGCACCTCGCGGCCGGCCAGCGGCGCGATCGACTCGATCCACTCGAGGCGCAGCGGGTTGATCTCGTGCAGCGGCCGGAACTCGCTGTTCGGATCCCACCAGCGATGGGCGAGTTCGCTGAACTTGGCCAGTTCGCGGGCGTCGACATTGCTCATCGTGCGTCGCGATTCGATTCCCGGTCAGGGGCCTGCACGATCATTCTCCGCGATCGGCCGGCCCGAAAGACAAGACCCCGCCGCGGCGGGGTCTTGGTTTTCCGCGCGGCCCGATACGGGCCGCCGGCGGAATCAGTTCGCGCGGGTGCCGACGACCTCGATCTCGACGCGGCGGTTCTTGGCGCGGCCCTCGGCCGTGCTGTTGGTCGCGATCGGATCCTTCTCGCCCTTGCCTTCGGTGTAGATCCGGTTCTTCTCGATGCCCTTGCTGACCAGATACTCCTTCACCGTGTTCGCCCGGCGCTCGGACAGCGCCTGGTTGTACTCGGCCGTGCCGATGCTGTCGGTGTGGCCGACGGCGATGATCACTTCGAGGTTGATGCCCTTGGTCTTGGAGACGAGGTCATCGAGCTTCGCCATGCCTTCCGGCTTCAGGTTGTACTTGTCGAAGTCGAAGAACGTGTCAGCCGCATAGGTCACTTTCTGCGCAGCCGGACGCGGCGCCGGCGGGGGCGGCGGGGGCGGAGGCGGCGGCGGGGCCGGCGGAGCTGCGGCCGGCGCGGGCGGCGGCGGGGGCGGCGGCGGCGGCTTGGCCGCGCCATCGCAGAACGGATGCGCCGTTGCCGGCGTCCAGTTCGAGTCGCGCCAGCACTCGGTGCCCGGGCCGTCGCGCCACGGGGTGCCCGAGGCATCCCGCCACTGGTTCGCGCCGGAGGCGGCCTTGAATTCTTCGGCGGTGGGCTGACCGGTCTGCGCGAACGACGCCAACGGCGCCGACAGCGCGGCCGATGCGAGCAGCACCGCCACCTTGCTCAGTTTCTTCATGGTTGTCCTCTCGAGGAAAGCCGCAGTTGGCTGCGATATGTCCAGAACGGGAACGTGAAAGACTTTCGAACCCCAGTGGGGCGGGCACCCGCCACCGACAAAACTCATTCTGCCATACGGTGCCGCTCGGGCCGCATTTTGGGCCCCGTGCCGGCGCTTGCCTGCCCCTTTGTTGCGCCAGAGCTACATGGGCAGGCACTTAGAATCCGCGCTCCCGCGCCCGCCAACCGGCGTTGCCTACCGCGCCGGGACCCCACCGCCCGGCCCGCGCATGACCCAGTTCGCCAAGGAAACCTTCGCCGTCAGCCTCGAAGAGGAGATGCGGCGGTCGTACCTCGACTACGCGATGAGCGTCATCGTCGGCCGCGCATTGCCCGACGCGCGCGACGGCCTGAAGCCCGTGCACCGGCGCGTGCTGTTCGCGATGCACGAGTTGAACAACGACTGGAACCGGCCGTACAAGAAGAGTGCGCGCATCGTCGGCGACGTGATCGGCAAGTACCACCCGCACGGCGACAGCGCGGTCTACGACACGATCGTGCGCATGGCGCAGGACTTCAGCCTGCGCCACATGCTGGTCGACGGCCAAGGCAACTTCGGCTCGGTCGACGGCGACAACGCCGCGGCGATGCGCTACACCGAGATCCGCCTTGCGAAGATCGCGCACGAGATGCTGGCCGACATCGACAAGGAGACCGTCGATTTCGGCCCGAACTACGACGGCAGCGAGAAGGAACCGCTGGTGCTGCCGACGCGGCTGCCGAACCTGCTGGTCAACGGCAGCGCGGGCATCGCGGTCGGCATGGCGACGAACATCCCGCCGCACAACCTGAACGAGGTCGTCGACGCCTGCCTGCACCTGCTGCGCAACCCAGGGGCTTCGGTCGACGAGCTGATGGAGATCATCCCGGCGCCCGACTTCCCGACCGCGGGGATCATCTACGGCCTGGCCGGCGTACGCGAGGGCTACCGCACCGGCCGCGGCAAGGTGGTGATGCGCGCCGCCTGCCACTTCGAGGACATCGACAAGGGCGCGCGCCAGGCGATCATCGTCGACGAGATCCCGTACCAGGTGAACAAGAAGACGCTGCTCGAGCGCATCGCCGAGCTCGTCAACGAGAAGAAGCTCGAGGGCATCAGCCACATCCAGGACGAGAGCGACAAGTCCGGCATGCGCGTCGTGATCGAGCTCAAGCGCGGCGAAGTGCCCGAGGTGGTGCTGAACAACCTGTACAAGCAGACGCAGCTGCAGGACACCTTCGGCATCAACATGGTCGCGCTGATCGACGGCCAGCCGCGGCTGTGCAACCTGAAGACGCTGGTCGAGATCTTCCTCGAGCACCGGCGCGAGGTCGTCACCCGGCGCACGGTCTTCGAGTTGCGCAAGGCACGCGAACGCGGCCACGTGCTCGAAGGCCTGGCGGTGGCGCTGGCCAACATCGACGAGTTCATCGAGACGATCAAGACCAGCCCGACCCCGCCGGTGGCCAAGGCGGCGCTGATGGAGCGCAACTGGGACTCCTCGCTGGTGCGCGAGATGCTCGCCCGCGCCGACGACGCCACGCCCGGCGGCCGCGCCGCCTACCGCCCCGAGGGCCTGCCGGACCACTATGGCCTGCAGCCCGACGGCAGCTATCGCCTCTCCGACGAGCAGGCGTCCGAGATCCTGCAGATGCGGCTGCAGCGGCTGACCGGCCTCGAGCAGGACAAGATCATCGGCGAGTACCGCGAGGTGATGGCGCAGATCGCCGACCTGCTCGACATCCTCGCCCGCCCCGAGCGCGTGACCGCGATCATCGCCGACGAGCTGACCGCGCTGCGGCAGGAGTTCGGCCAGACCAAGGCCGGCGCCCGCCGCAGCCGGGTCGAGCACAACGTCCAGGAGCTCGGCACCGAGGACCTGATCACGCCCACCGACATGGTGGTCACGCTCAGCCACTCCGGCTACGTCAAGAGCCAGCCGCTGGCCGAGTACCGCGCGCAGAAGCGCGGCGGCCGCGGCAAGCAGGCCGCACAGACGAAGGAAGACGACTGGATCGACCAGCTCTTCATCGCCAACACGCACGATTGGATCCTGTGCTTCAGCGACCGCGGCCGGGTGTACTGGCTCAAGGTCTGGGAGGTGCCGCAGGGCTCGCGCGCGAGCCGCGGCAAGCCGATCGTCAACATGTTTCCGCTGCACAGCGGAGAGAAGATTACCGTCGTGCTGCCGCTCACCGGCGAGTTCCGCAGCTTTCCGGCCGACCACTACGTGTTCATGGCGACCGCACTCGGCACGGTGAAGAAGACCGCGCTCGACGAGTTCGCCAACCCGCGCAAGGCCGGCATCATCGCGGTCGACCTCGACGAGAGCGACTACCTGATCGGCGCCGCGCTGACCGACGGCCATCACGACGTGATGCTGTTCAGCGACGGCGGCAAGGCGGTGCGCTTCGACGAGGACGACGTCCGGCCGATGGGCCGCCAGGCGCGCGGCGTGCGCGGCATGATGCTCGAGGAGGGGCAGCGCGTGATCGCGATGCTGGTCGCCGAGGACGAAACCCAGAGCGTGCTCACCGCCACCGAGAACGGCTACGGCAAGCGCACCTCGATCACCGAGTACACCCGCCACGGCCGGGGCACGAAGGGCATGATCGCGATCCAGCAGAGCGAGCGCAACGGCCGGGTCGTGGCCGCGACGCTGGTGCGGCCGGCCGACGAGATCATGCTGATCACCGACACCGGCGTGCTGGTGCGCACGCGGGTGGCCGAGATCCGCGAACTGGGGCGGGCGACGCAGGGCGTCACCCTGATCGGCCTGGACGAGGACGCCAAGCTGTCCGGGCTGCAGCGCATCGTCGAGAACGATGCCAACGGCGACGGCGAACACGAGGCCGGCGCCGCCGGCGAGGAGAACCCTTGAAGGTCCGATATCTGTCGATCGCGCTGCTGGTCTGCGCGGCACCCTTCGTCGCGGCGCAGAGCACCGCATCGCCGGCGAAGAAGGAGCTGGTCGCCAAGCTGCTGCAACTGCAGCAGCCCGAGTTCGAGCAGGCGGCGCGCGGCATGGTGCAGCAGCCGGCGCTGCAGATGATGCAGCAGGTCGGCCCGGTGCTGCAGACCCAGGTGCCGGCCGACAAGCGCGAGGCCGTGGGCAAGGCGATCGAGGCCGACGTGCGCAAGTACGTCGACGAGACCTACCCGCCGGTGCGCGAGCGCGCGGTCCGGCTGGCACCGTCGACGGTGGGCACCGTGCTCGAGGAGAAGTTCAGCGAGGACGAGTTGAAGCAGCTGATCGCCTGGTACGAATCGCCGGTGAACAAGAAATTCCAGCAGGCCGGCAACGAGATGCGCGGCAGCTTCCTGCAGAAGCTCGCGCCCGAGGCGCGCAGCCTGATGGAGCCGAAGCTGCGGGACCTGGAGCAGAAGGTCCGCGCCTCGCTCGGCCTGCCGGCGCCCGCGGCCGCGGCAGCAGCGAGCGCGCCGCGCGCCGAATCGAAGGCCCCGCCGAAGGCGCCGGCGCGGCCGGCCAGCAAGTGAGCACCGGCCGGCCGCCCCGCCCGGGTCGCCTGAGCCCGGCATGACCGGTCCGGCCGCCGACCCGGATGCCGCGCTGCTGGCGCTGCGCGGCCGCATCGACGCGGTCGACCGCGAGTTGCTCGCGCTGCTGAACCGGCGTGCGCGGCTGGCGCAGGAGGTCGGCGAGCTGAAGAAGCGCGAGGGCACGCCGGTGTTCCGGCCCGAGCGCGAGGCGCAGGTGATCGACGGACTCAAGGCCGCCAACGCCGGCCCGCTGCTCAGCGCCAGCGTGGCGCCGATCTGGCGCGAGATCATGTCCGCCTGCCGCGCGCTCGAGCGCGCGCTGCGCGTGGCCTACCTCGGCCCGGCCGGCACCTTCAGCGAAGAGGCCGCGCTCGGCTACTTCGGCTCGTCGATCGAGCGCGTACCGTGCACCAGCATCGACGAGGTCTTCCGCAGCACCAGCGGCGGCGCGGCCGACTTCGGCGTGGTGCCGGTCGAGAACTCCACCGAAGGCGTGGTCGCGCGCTCGCTCGACCTGCTGCTGCACACGCCGCTGATCATCGTCGGCGAGACCAGCCTGCTCGTGCGCCACAACCTGCTGCGGCGCGAGCCGTCGACGAGCGGCGTGCGCGCGGTGCTCGCGCATCCGCAGGCGCTGGCGCAGTGCGCCGAGTGGCTCGGCGCACACCTGCCGCAGGCCGAACGCCGGCCGGCGCTGAGCAACGCCGAGGGCGCGCGCCTGGCGAGCCACGACCCGGCGCTCGCCGCGATCGCGAGCCGGCGCGCGGCGAACGAATACGGGTTGCACGTGGTCGCGCCGGCGATCCAGGACGACGCGCACAACCGCACCCGCTTCGCGATCGTCGCCCACCCGGCCGAACATCCGACGCCGAAAGCGACCGGGCACGACTGCACGAGCCTGGTCGTCTCGGTCCCGAACCGGCCGGGCGCGGTGCACGACATGCTGGTGCCGCTGAAGCTGCACGGCGTGTCGATGACCCGCTTCGAGTCGCGGCCGGCGCGCTCGGGTCAGTGGGAGTACTACTTCTACGTCGACATCGACGGCCATCCGGACGAGCCGCGGGTCGCGGCGGCGCTGGGTGAACTGCGCGCGGTGTGCGCGTTCTTCAAGGTGCTCGGCACCTACCCGGTGGACGTGCACTAGGCACGGCGGCCCGGCGCGCGCGGATGTTCCAGCAGCTCGGCATCATCGGTTGCGGCCTGATGGGCGGCTCGTTCGCGCTCGCCGCCCGCCGCGCCGGCATCGTGCGGCGCATCGTCGGCTACAGCAAGTCGCCGTCGACGACCGAACGCGCGCAGCGGCGCGGCGTGATCGACGTCGTCGCCGATTCCGCACTGCAGGCGGTGGCCGGCTCCGACCTGGTGCTGGTGTCGGTGCCGGTGGCCGCGACCGAGACCACGCTGAAGGCGATCCGCCACCTGGTCGAGCCCGACGTGCTGGTGATGGACGTCGGCAGCACCAAGCGCGACGTGGTCGACGCGGCGCGCCGCGCGCTGCGCGAACGCATCGTCAGTTTCGTGCCGGCGCACCCGATCGCCGGCAAGGAGGTGTCGGGCATCGACCATGCCGACGCCGGGCTCTACGCCGGTCGGCAGGTGATCCTGACGCCGCTGCCGCAGACCCCGGCGGCGCTGGTGCAGAAGGCCACCGACCTGTGGGCCGCGCTCGGCGCGCAGGTGCTGAAGATGACGCCGGAGAACCACGACCATGCGTTCGCCGCGGTCAGCCACCTGCCGCACCTGGTCGCCTTCGCCTATTTCGGCAGCGTGCTCGGCCAGCCGGCCGCGGCCGACTTGTTGTCGCTCGCCGGGCCGGGCTTCCGCGACTTCACGCGCATCGCCGCGAGCGACCCGACGATGTGGCGCGACATCCTGCTCGCCAACCGCGAGGAGGTGCTGCGCCAGTCGGCGCGCTTCCGCCAGGCGCTTGACGCGCTCGAGCAGGTGATCGCCGCCGGCAACGGCGAGGCCCTGCAGGAGCTGCTGCGGGTCGCCTCCGACGGCCGCGCGCATTGGCAGATGCACGCGCCGCGGCCCGGCCGCTGACGCGCCGGACGCCGGCATCGACCCCCGCACCCGCAGCCGCACCGGGCGCCGCATGTACGACATCCCGTTCCTCGACCTGCCGCCGCTGCGCCAGGCCTCGGGCACGGTGCACCTGCCGGGTTCGAAGAGCATCTCCAACCGCGTGCTGCTGCTCGCCGGCCTGGCCGAGGGCACGACCGTCGTGCACGACGTGCTGCAGTCCGACGACACCGCGGTCATGCTCGACGCGCTGCGCGTGCTCGGCTGCGGCGTCGAGGCCGAAGGCAACCACACGCTGCGCATCGTCGGCCTCGGCGGCCGGCTCGCCGTGGCCGAGGCCGAGCTGTTCCTCGGCAACGCCGGCACCGCGATGCGTCCGCTCGCCGCCGCGCTCGCGCTGCTCGCCGCCACGCAGGGCGGCAGCTTCACGCTGCGCGGCGTCGCGCGCATGCAC
>JAFLDG010000094.1 GCA_017302495.1 Burkholderiales bacterium | reverse complement strand
CGCCGCCAGTTCGCGCAGCCGCTCGAGGCCCGGGTCCTTGCGCGGCCAGGTCAGCTCGACGCCGTCGCCGGCACGGCGCGGCAGCACGTGCAGGTGCAGGTGCGGCACCGTCTGCCAGCCGGCCGGCCGGTTGGCCTGCAGCACGGTGATGCCCTCGGGCGCGAACGCCGCCTGCACCGCGAGCGCGATCCGGCGCGCGGCGCGCATCAGCGCCGCCGCCTCGGCGTCGCTGCAGTCCAGCAGGGTCTCGCGCGGCGCTTTCGTGGCGACGATGACGTGGCCGTCGTTGACCTGGCCGGCGTCCATGAAGGCGAAGACGAGGTCGTCCTCGTAGACCTTGGCGCAGGGCAGTTCGCCGGACAGCAGCTTCTCGAAGATGGTGGTCATGGCATGGGACTCTGGTCAACGAAGATCAGCTTCGACGTGTCGAAGCCGAGCGCGGCGGCGCGCGCGACGAGCCGGTCGCGGGTGGCGGCATCGAGCGTCGGGCTGCGCGCCAGCAGCCAGAGGTACGATCGGTCGGGGCCGCTGACCAGCGCGTAGCGGTAGTTTTCGCGATCGAGATCGAACACGACGTAGGCGCCGTAGAACGGGCCGAAGAACGACACCTTCAGGTGGCCGACGTCGGGTGCGCCGACGAAGACGGCGCGTCCCTCGGCCTGCTTCCAGCGCCGCTCGTCGGCCGACCAGCCGCGGTTGACGACCGCGATGCTGCCGTCGTCGCGACGCCGGTACTCGGCGGTCACGCGGCTCAGGCCGCGTTCGAACGAATGGTCAAGGCGCGCGACCTCGTACCAGGTGCCGAGGTAGCGCTCGGCGTCGAAGCCGCGCACCGCCGTGATGCCGTCCGGGGCGGACGTGCAGGCGGCGAGCAGTGTGAACATCAACAGGAACGGCAGGAGGCGCGCTAGCGAAGGCATGGGGTGCGGGGTAGGAGGTGTCGGCACCCATTGTCCACACGGGCGCGGCGCCGGGCAGCCCCGTTCCACAGCGACCGCGCGGAGCGCGGGAAGTCCGCCGCGGGCGGGCACGGCCCGCTCGCGGCGGACTTCTTGCGGGTCGATCCCCGCGTGAGCGGGGCTTTCCGCAAGACTGCTTCGTGATCATGCGCAGGCCCTTCGGTGGGGCGACGCGCCTGACGATTCCCGAACCGGGAGACACCCGCAACCGAGATGGGTGCTGGGAGGGGCTGCTGCGCAACACGGACTCGCGACGCCGCGGCGCGGCGTGTGGCCGTCAAGGACCGAAGGACTTGATTTCGCGCTCCAGCTCCGCAGCGGGCAGGCGAATTGTTGCGATGCCGCGCCGCCCAAACTCGTCCATGGTCTCGCTGTAGGACAGGCCGGCGATGCGAGCGGCGCGCCCGAGGCTGACCAGTTCGCTGTCGTAGAGTTGTGCGGCTACATCGATCAGCATGGCCCGGATGGGCGCTGCGCCTCTGAGCGGCACCGTCAACATCACCGCGGTGCCGCCGTCGGTGAGCACCGCGACCTCGCCAAGCCTGGCATGGTCCAGCAGGCGCTGCGGTTCTCGGGCGAGTTCTTCGATGGCGATCGTGTGCATGTAGGGGTGCGACAAGTCCGGTCCATTCGAGCCTAACCGAATCTGCGAACGAGCGGCACTCCGCAGGCGACGGGGCCGGTGGACGATTGAATGCGATGGAAAGTACGCAGCGACGGCTGCAGGTGTCGACCTTGCGTTCAATGCGCTGACGCTCGCGGAGCAGTCGGGCACGCCGGCGGACGACTGCAACTGCTTGGCCCTGGCGCCGCGCACCGATGATGCGCTGGTCACCGCGGATCGGCGGCTTCATGCCCGCTGCCAGGCGGTCGACGCCGGGCCCTTGGGCCGGCAGGTTCGGCTGCTGGAATCAGCCTTAGCCACGCGCGCGCCTTCAGGCCGCCAGCCCGGCGAGCCACTCGTCGAGGCGAGCCACTTCGACCCGCCCGTGCTGCGCCGGCTGCCGCAGCTCGGCCACCAGCTGCAGCGCGCGCGCCGGCGCGAAGCGCTCGGCCATGCGGTGCAGGAAGGCGCTCGGCGTTGCATCGGCGAGCTTCACCTCGACCAGGCCGGTGACGGTGTCGCCTTCGGCGAGCACGAAGTCGATCTCGTGCCGCTCTTTGTCGCGGATGGTGTGCAGCGTCACCGGCTTGCCTTCGGCGTCCTGGCGGTAGTGGCAGTGCTTCAGCAGCATCGCGGCGACGGCGTTCTCCAGCCGCGCGCCGGCGTCGCCCTTGACCAGCCCGTTGTCCAGGAAGTAGATCTTCGGCTCCTTCAGCAGGCTGCGCGCCACGTCGCGGTGCCAGGGCGTGACGCGGAAGACGATGTACAGCGCCTCCAGGATCTCGACGTAGCGCGTCGCGGTGGTCGGCGAGATCTGCAGCGCCTGCGCCAGGCCCGACAGCTTCAGCGGCGAGCCGACCCGCTCGCGCAGCAGCTCCAGCAGCAACTGCAGCGTGCGCACCTCGTGCACGCGCGAGAAGTCGAGCACGTCCTCGCGGACCAGATCGGTGACGTACTGGGCGCGCCAGCGGTCGGCGTCCGTGTCGGTCTCGGCCAGGCAGGGTTCGGGAAAGCCGCCGCGCTGCAACACCCGCTGCAGCGCCGGCGCTGCGGCCAGGCCCTGGGTCTGCATCAGCTCGCGCACCGAGAACGGGTGCAGCCGCCAGCCGAAGTAGCGGCCTGCCAGCGATTCGCCGCCCTGGCGGAAGGTGTCCATGCGTGCGCTGCCGGTGACCAGCATCGCCTGCCCTTCGCTGCGGCCGTCCCATGCGCCCTTCAGGAAGGCTTTCCAGTCGCGCATCTTGTGGATCTCGTCGAAGACCACCAGCCGGGCCTTCGGCGTCCAGGCGTGCGCGGTGATCAGTTGGCGGTCCGCAGGCACGTCCCAACTGAGGTGCTGCGCGACCTCGTAGCCGGCCATCAGCCGGCGCGCCAGCGTGGTCTTGCCGGCCTGCCTTGCTCCCGTGAGCACGACCAGCTTGCGGCCCAGGTCGTACCGCAGATTTGCCTGCAGGGATCGGTCCGACTGATTGCCTTCCATCTGGAAAATAGTCTGGACTATTTTCCAGTCTCATGCAGAAAAGTCTTCAGGACCGCATCAGCGTGCTCTTGCCGAACAGGCTCTCGATCAGGTCCACCGCCAGCGCGGCGGTCTTGTTGCGCTCGTCGAAGGCCGGGTTCAGCTCCATCACGTCCAGGCTGGCCAGGCGGCCGGTGTCGGCGATCATCTCCATGCACAGTTGCGCCTCGCGGTAGGTCGGGCCGCCGGGCACGGTGGTGCCGACGCCGGGCGCGATCTGCGGGTCGAGGAAGTCGACGTCGAAGCTGACGTGCAGGTGCGTGTTCGCGTCGAGCGTGGCCAGCGCCAGCTCCATCGTGTGCCGCATGCCGGTCTCGTCGATGTAGCGCATGTCGAACACCTCGAGCCCGGCCTGGTGCACGAAGCGCTTTTCGCCGGGGTCGACGCTGCGGATGCCGATCGGGCGGATCCACTTCGGGTTCAATGCCGGCACCCGGCCGCCGATCTCGATCAGCGGCTGCGGGCCGTGGCCGCACAGGCAGGCCACCGGCATGCCGTGCAGGTTGCCGCTGGGCGTCAGTGCGGCGGTGTTGAAGTCGGCATGCGCGTCCAGCCACAGCACGCGCAGCTTGCGGCCGGTTTCGCGGCAGTGGCGCGCGACCGCGCTGATCGAGCCGATGGCCAGGCAGTGGTCGCCGCCGAGCACGATCGGCAGCCGGCCGTCGCGCAACTCGGCCAACACCGCGTCGTGCAGCAGGCGGTTCCAGGCCACCACTTCGTCCAGGTGGCGGTAACCCTGCACCGGCGGCAGCCAGGGGTTCGGCGGGCCGGCGAGGTTGCCGCGGTCGGCGACCTCGAGCCCGTAGTCCTGCAGCACCTCGGCCAGGCGCGCGACGCGCAGCGCCTCCGGGCCCATGCCCGCGCCGCGGTGGGCGGCACCGATGTCGGTGGGCACGCCGATCAGGCTGGCCTGGCGGGTCATCACATCGTCCGGGAGGGGAGTCCGCGGCGATTATCGCGAGCCGGCGCCGAACGGCGGTTGCCGGCACGGGGTTGGCGCGGCGCGCCGGCTGCTGCCCGGCCGAAGAGCGCCCGGTCGGGTGCGACGGCGCCGCCCGCCCGCCCCGCTCAGCGGTACTGCGCCAGATAGCGCCGCTCGAACGCGCGCTTGGTCCAGTGCAGCAGCCGGCTCGACGGCAGGACCACGTTGCGCTGCGGCGTGCGCCAGATCAGCGTGCCGTCGTCGAGCCCGTCGACGATGCAGATCAGCTCGACGCGGAAGGTCGCGTCCGACGGCCGCCCGTCGAGGTCGGCGAGCAGGTTGGTCGCGGCCGCCGCGGCCTGCAGGTCGGCCATGTGCGCCTGCTTGGGCATCCAGTCGGGCCCGGGGAAGCTGCCCGCGTCGCCGGCCACCACCACGCGCTCGAAGCCGGGGACGCGGCAGTGCGCGTCGGCCTGCACCAGGCCGCCGGGCGAGCGCGGCAGCGCGGTCGCGTCGAACCAGGCGTTGCCGGTCATGCCGGGCATGAACAGGATCAGGTCGGCGGCGAACTCGCCGCCGGCGGTGACGACCTTGCCGGCCTCGAAGCGCTCGAGCTTGTGGCCGAGGTGGGTGCGGATGCCGCGCTGCTGCATCCGCCCGAGCAGGTGCCCGACCGCCTTCGGCCCGAGCCGGTTGCCGGGCTGGGCCGCGGGGCTGAAGAAGACCAGCTCGAAGCGCTCGCGCCGGCCTTCGCGGCGCAGCTGGCGCTCGATGCCGAACAGGAACTCGAACATCGGCCCGCCGCGCATCGCGCTCGGCTCGTTAGGGTTGCCGGCGAAGCCGATCGCGATCGTGCCGCCGCTCAGCTCGCGCAGCCGGTCGCGGATGCGCTCGGCTGCGGCGATGCCTTCGCACGGCGTGATCGCGTGTTCGATGCCGGGCAGCTTCTTGATGAAGCGCCCGCCGGTGGCGATGACGAGGCCGTCGTTGGCCAGCTCGCCGGCGCTGGTGTGCACGCTGCGGCCGCCGTCGGCCAGGCCGGTGACTTCGGCGGCGACGAAGCGCACCCGCTGGCGGCGCAGGAAAGCGTCGAGCGGAACGACCAGATCCTCGCGCCGGCGCAGGCCGCTCGGGATCCAGATGATGCCGGGCAGGTAGTGCAGTTCGGCGCGCGGCGCGACGAGCGTGATCTCGGCCTGCGGTGCTTGCTTGCGCAGCGCGCGCACGCTCGACAGCGCGGCGAAGCCGGCGCCGAGCACGGTGATGCGGTGGGCCGCGGCCGATGGCATGCGCGATGTTCCTTCAGGCCGCGTCGGTCTCGCCGATCACGAGCCGGGTCGCGCCGACGAAGCGGTGCGGCGGGATCTCGAGGTTGGTCGGCGCGGGCTTGTTCTTGTACACCCGGCCCGCGAGGTCGAAGGTCGAGCCGTGGCAGGGGCAGAAGAAGCCGCCGGGCCAGTCGGCGCCGACGCTCGGGTGGCTGCTGCCGGCGGCCACGGCGGTGGGCGAGCAGCCCAGATGGGTGCAGATGCCGATCGCGACGAAGATCTCGGGCTGCAGCGATCGGCCCGGGTTGCGCAGCGCCGGCGGCAGCTCGTCCCGGGTCGACGCCGGGTCGGCGAGCTCGGCCTCGTACCCGGCGAGCGCGGCGATCATCTCGGGCGTGCGGCGCTGGATCCACACCGGCTTGCCGCGCCACTCGACGGTCTTCAGGCCGCCGGGCGCGAGGTCGGCGAGATCCACCTCGACCGCGGCGCCCATTGCCTTCGCCCGCTCGCTCGGGGCGAAGCTCGAGACCAGGGGGACGGCGGTGCCGACTGCCGCCGCGCCGCCGGCCGCACCGGCGGCGAGCAGCCAGGTGCGGCGCTCGGGATCGGCGGCGTCGGGCAGGGGCAGGGCCCGTGGCAGGGTGGTGTCGTTCATCGAAGGCTCCGCGCGGCCGACCCCGTGGCCGCCCGAAGGGACGGCCGGCGCGGGATCGGGCTCACGCAGCCATCTTCGCACCTGGCGCGGCGCCGATCTGCTACCTGCGTTGCCGACCCGGGCCGGGCTGCGGTTCCGCCACGACGCGGGGCCGTCGCCGGCGCGGCCCGGCGCGTTCAGATGTCGACGGCCAGGTCCCCGGTCTGGGTCGGCGGCGCATCGAAGCCGTACTCGCGTTCGAGCAGGGCCCAGGCTTCGTCGGCGGTCTCGACGAAGTGGAACAGCTTCAGGTCGGCGGCGGCGATCATGCCGGTGTCGACCAGCAGCTCGAAATCGATCAGCCGCGTCCAGAACTCGCGGCCGAAGAGCAGGATCGGCCGCCGCCGCGACTTGCCGGTCTGCACCAGGGTCAGCACCTCGAACATCTCGTCCAGCGTGCCGAAGCCGCCCGGAAAGCACACCAGCGCGATGCTGCGCATCAGGAAGTGCATCTTGCGCAGGCCGAAGTAGTGGAACTGGAAGCACAGCTCCGGCGTGATGTACGGGTTCGGCGCCTGCTCGTGCGGCAGCACGATGTTCAGCCCGATGCTCTTGCCGCCGGCCTCGTGCGCGCCGCGGTTGCCGGCTTCCATGATGCCGGGGCCGCCGCCGGTGACGACGTAGATCGGCACCTCGTGCCGGCGCGAACGCGTGGTCACCAGGTGCGCGAACTCGCGCGCGGCATCGTAGTAGCGGCTCATCTGCACCTGCATGCGGGCGCGGCGCAGGGCGTCGCCGTCGGCGCCGTCTGCCTGCGCCGCCTCGAGGCGCTGGCGGGCGACATCGGGCGGCAGGATGCGCGCGCTGCCGAAGATGACGATCGTCGACTCGATGCCCAGGCGCTTGTGCACCATGTCCGGCTTGAGCAGCTCGAGCTGCATGCGCACCGGGCGCAGTTCCTCCTGCAGCAGGAAGTCGATGTCGGTGAACGCGAGCCGATAGGCGCTGTCGCGGCCGGCGTAGCGCGCGGGCAGCGCCAGCGCCTCGGCCTCCTCCTCGGCGGTCGGGAAGTTGCGTGCGGTCAGGTCGCTGCGTTTGCTGTCCATCGCGGGCGCGCCCGGGGCGCGGTTGGGTTCGGTGGCCGCTCAGGCAGCCGGGGCGTGACCGCCGCAGACGCGGCAGGCCGGGTCGCGCTGCAGTTGCAGCGCCTGCCACTCCATCACGCGCGCGTCGAGCAGCAGCAGCCGGCCGACGAGCGGGCGGCCGATGCCGGCGAGCAGCTTCAGCGCCTCGGCCGCCTGCAGGCTGCCGATGATGCCGACCAGCGGCGCGAACACGCCCATCGTCGCGCAGTTCGTCTCTTCCACCGTGGCTTCGGCCGGGAAGACGCAGGCGTAGCAGGGCGCGCCAGGCTGGCGCCGGTCGAAGACCGAGACCTGCGCGTCGAAGCCGACCGCGGCGCCTGCCACCAGCGGCCGGCGGTGCGCGACGCAGGCGGCGTTGACCGCCTGGCGGGTGCGGAAATTGTCGGAAGCGTCGAGCACGACGTCGACGTCGCGCACCAGGCGGTCGAGCGCTTCGGCGTCGACGCGCTGCCGCAGCGCGGTGACCTCGATGCCGGGGTTCAGCGCGAGCACGCTGCGCCGCGCCGATTCGGCCTTGGGCTGGCCGATGCGGCTGCTGTCGTGCGCGATCTGGCGCTGCAGGTTCGTCAGGTCGACGGTGTCGTCGTCGACGATCGTCAGCCGCCCGACCCCGGCCGAGCCCAGGTACAGCGCCGCCGGCGAGCCGAGCCCGCCGGCGCCGATGATCAGCGCGTGGGCGTCGAGCAGCCGCTGCTGGCCCTCGATGCCGATGTCGTCGAGCAGGATGTGGCGCGAGTAGCGCAGCAGCTGGTCGTCGTTCATCGGCGCTTGTCGGCGCTCGGGCCCGGGCGGGCGGCAGCCCCGGTCTTCGGCGGCGCGGTCAGTTGACCGCGCCGGCCTCGGCCTTGCGCTCGACGGCGGTCTTGCTGACGACCACCGGCCGCTTGCTCAGGTGGTTCAGCGCCTGCTGCAGCTGGAAGTCCTCGCTGCTGCCGAACTCCGGCGGCGGCTTCAGGTCCTTCTGTTTGGCGAGTTGCTCCTCGAGCTTCTGCCGGGCTTCCTCGCGTGCCTTCTCGCGGGCCGCGTCCTTCTTCTCGTCGCTGCCGCTCAGGTGCTTGTCGAGGTCGACCTCGCGCGTGCGCAGCGCGGCGAAGACGTTGCCTTCGGCGGTCTCGTCGAGCCAGATGTCGGGCACGATGCCCTTGGCCTGGATTGCCTTGCCGGCCGGCGTGTAGTAGCGCGCGGTGGTGATCTTGAGCGCGGTGTCGGCCGACAGCGGGCGCACGGTCTGCACCGAGCCCTTGCCGAAGGTCTGCGCGCCCATGATGGTCGCGCGCTTGTGGTCCTGCAGCGCGCCGGCGACGATCTCGCTGGCCGAGGCCGAGCCTTCGTTCACCAGCACCACCAGCGGCACCGACTTCACCGCCGCGGGCAGCCGCTTCAGCGGGTCGGCGCCGCGCCGGGAATAGAACTCGGGCGCGGCCTTGAACACCGCCTTCGAATCGGCGATCTGGCCGTTGGTGCTGACGACGACCACGTTCTCGGGCAGGAAGGCGGCCGAGATCGCGACCGCGGCGTCGAGCAGCCCGCCGGGGTCGTTGCGCAGGTCGAGCACCAGGCCCTTCAGGTTCGGCTCCTGCTTGTAGATCTCCTCGAGCTTGCGCACGAAGTCGTCGACCGTGCGGTCCTGGAACTGGCGCAGCCGCAGCCAGGCGTAACCGGGCTCGACCACCTTGGCGGCGACGCTCTGGATGCGGATCTCCTCGCGCGTGATCGTCACCGGGAAAGTGCGGTTCTCGCCCTTGCGGAAGATCGTCAGCTGGACCTTCGTGTTGGGCTCGCCGCGCATGCGCTTGACGGCCTGGTCCATGGTCAGGCCCTTGACCGGGGTGTCGTCGATGCGGGTGATCAGGTCGCCGCTCTTGATGCCGGCGCGGAACGCCGGCGAGCCCTCGATCGGCGACTGCACCTTGACCAGGCCGTCCTCCATGCCGATCTCGATGCCGACGCCGACGAACTTGCCGCCGGTCTGCTCGCGGAATTCCTTCAGCGCCTTCTTGTCGAAGTACTGCGAGTGCGGGTCCAGCCCGGCGACCATGCCGGCGATGGCGTCGTTGATCAGCTTCTTCTCGTCCACCGGCTCGACGTAGTCGCTCTTGACCATGCCGAAGACGGCGGCGAGCTGCTGCAACTCCTCGAGCGGCAGCGGAGCCGCGGCGCTGCGCGCGATCGCCTGGAACTGCGTGGTCGCCAGCACGCCGGCGAGCGCCCCCACCGCGACGTACCCGGCGATCTTGAGTTTGGCGTTCATGCGCACCCCGACTGTGTCTCGCATCTGCGTTCCGGATTGTAGGACTCGACCCGGATTCAGAGCCGGGCCGACCGGGAAAGTTGCACGCCGCGCCGGCCCATGGCGGCGGGGCCCGCCGCGGCCGCGTCAGCCGGCGCCGCGGGCGAAGGTGACGACGTGGTCCACCGCCGGCCGGATGCCGATCCACTCGCCGACCTGGTGGTCGTGGTGCGACGGCACGTGCGCCAGCACCTGCTCGCCGCTCCCCAGCCGCAGCGTGTACAGGAACTCCGAGCCGCGGAAGGCCTTGCGTTCGATGCGGGCCTTCACCGGGCTCGAGTCGTCGTGCACGATGTCGTCGGCGCGCAGCAGCACCTCGCATTGGCCCTGCGGGTAGGCGTCGGGCAGCGGGCACTCGGCCAGGTCGGCCAGCTCGCCGACCGGCGTGTGCACGCACAGGCCGTGCGCGCACTGCACGATCTCGGCCGGCGCGAACACCCCATGGCCGATGAACTGGGCGACGAAGCGCGAGGCCGGCCGGTGGTACAGCGCATAGGCGTCGTCCCACTGCTCGAGCCGGCCGCGGTTCATCACGCCGATCAGGTCGCCGAGCGCGAAGGCCTCCATCTGGTCGTGGGTGACGAAGAGCGCGGTGGTGCCGGTGTCCTTCAGGATGCCGCGCACCTCCAGCGCGAGGCGCTCGCGCAGGTCCACGTCCAGGTTCGAGAACGGTTCGTCCAGCAGCAGCAGCCTGGGCGCCGGCGCGAGCGCACGCGCGAGCGCCACCCGCTGCTGCTGGCCGCCGGACAGCTGGTGCGGCGCGCGCCTCGCGGCGTGGCCGAGGCCGACCAGGTCGAGCATCTGCGCGACCCGGGCCGCGCGCTCCGGCTTCGGCAGGTGCTGCACGCCGAAGGCGACGTTGTCGGCCACGCTGAAGTGCGGGAACAGCGCGTAGTCCTGGAACACCATGCCGATGCGCCGCGCCTCCGGCGGCACGGCCGTGCCGCGGGCGGCGTCGGCGAGCAGTTCGCCTTCCATGCGGATGCGGCCGGCGGCCAGCGGCTCCAGCCCGGCCACGGCGCGCAGCAGCGTGGTCTTGCCGCAGCCCGAGGGGCCGATCAGCACACCGATCTGGCCGCGCACCAGGCCGAGCGACGCGCCTTGCACCGCGGCGTGATCGGCGCGGCTGCCGGGGTAGCGGACGGTCACCGATTCCAGGCCCAGGAACATGCGGCGATCATAATCGGCCGATGCGGTTGAGCATCGTTCGCATTCGGGCCGGGGCAAGGTTGCCGGCCGACGCCGCGCGGCGGGGACGATGCGGCCGCCGCTGACGCTGATCTGCGCGCTGCTCGCGCTGCCGGTGCTGGGCGTGCTCGGCGCCTGGCTGCAGCTCGACGCCGCCGCCTGGGCGACGCTGCGCCACCAGGCGGCCACCGTGCTGCCCGGCTACGTGGCGCAGACCGCGGTGCTGGCGCTCGGCGTGGCGCTGGGCACGATGCTGCTCGGCGGGGCCACCGCGGCCGCGGTGGCGCTGTTCGAGTTCCCGGGCCGGCGCAGCTTCGAGTGGGCGCTGCTGCTGCCGCTGGCGATGCCGGCCTACGTGCTGGCCTATGCCTGGACCGACGCGCTGCAGCCGAGCGGGGTGCTGCAGGCGGCGCTGCGCAGCCGGCTCGGCGCCACCGGCGCGCTCTGGCCCGACGTGCGCAGCCTGTGGGGCGCGGTGATCCTGTTCGTGCTGTGCCTCTATCCGTACGTCTACCTGCTCACGCGCGCCGCGCTCGCCGAGCGCGGCGTGCAGATGATGGAGGCGGCGCGCCTGCTCGGCGCCGACATGCGTCGGCGCGTGCTGCAGGTGGCGCTGCCGCTGGCCCGGCCGGCGGTGGCGGCGGGGGTGGCGCTGGCGCTGATGGAGACGCTGGCCGACTACGGCGTCGGCGCCTTCTTCGGGCTGACGACCTTCTCCACCGGCATCTTCAAGGCCTGGCTGGCGATGGACGACCGCATCGCCGCCACCCAGCTGGCGTCGCTGCTGCTGCTGGCGGTGGCGCTGCTGCTGGCGGCCGAGCGCCGCGCGCAGGCGCGGCTGCGCTTCGCGGCGAGCCGGCCGACGCAGCGGCTGGAAGCGCGTGCGCACCGGCTGCACGGCCGCGCGGCGGCGGCGGCGGTGGTGTTGTGCGCGTTGCCGGTGCTGCTCGGCTTCGTGCTGCCGGTGGCCTGGCTGCTGCGCATGCTCTGGCTCGAAGCGGCAGGCGCCGAGCTCGGGCTGCCGCTGGCGCGCTTCGTCGACTGGGGCCTGGCCAGCCTGAAGCTGGCCGGCATCGCGGCCGGCCTGGCCACCGCCTTGGCGCTGGCGCTGGCGGTAGCGCAGCGCACCGGCGGCGGGCGCGGCTGGCTCGCCCGGCTGGCGCGGCTGGTCGGCCTCGGTTATGCGCTGCCCGGCGCGGTGATCGCGATCGGCATCCTGCTGCCGCTGGGCTGGGTCCAGCAGCGCTGGCCGGCGGCCGGGCTGAGCCCCTGGATCACCGGCACGATCGTCGGCGTGATCTACGCCTACCTGGTGCGTTTCACCGCGGTGGCGCTGCAGTCGGTGGAGTCGGGTCTGGCGCGGGTGCCGCCGAGCATCGACGAGACCGCCCGCCTGCTCGGCGCCGGCCGCTGGCGCATCTTCCGCCGGCTGCACCTGCCGCTGCTGCGGCGCTCGGCGCTGGCGGCGGCGCTGCTCGTCTTCGTCGACGTGATGAAGGAGCTGCCGGCCACGCTCGTGCTGCGCCCCTTCGGCAGCGACACGCTGGCGGTGGTGGCCTACAACCTGGCGCGCGACGAGCGGCTCGGCGAGGCGGCGCTGCCGTCGCTGGCCATCGTCGCGGTCGGCCTGCTGCCGGTGGTGCTGCTGTCGCGCGCGCTGCGGCACTGAAGGGCGAATCGCCGGCATCGAACAGGGGATGGCGACGGCCGCCGCCGCTCCACTACATTCGGATCCGGTTGCGCCGCAGAGCGCCCCGCCACACCCCGAGGAGACCGCCCATGCACATCGATGCCCCGCTGCCCACGTCGCGCGTCGACGTCGGCGCCACGCTGGCCCAGGCCCGGCCCTGGCAGACGACGCCGGTGACGCCGCACTCGCCGGCGCTCGAGGTGCTGACCGACCTGACGCAGGTGAAGGCAGCGACGACGCATCCGCGCACGCTGGCGCGCGAGGCCGAACAGCAGATGATCTTCCAGGGCGTGCGCATGCTGTTCGTCGTCACCGAGATGCCGGCGGTCGAGGGCTTGATCACCGCCGCCGACATCCGCGGCGACCAGCAGATGCGGCTCGTGCACGAGCGCCACGTGCCCTTCGACGAACTGACCGTGGCCGATCTGATGACGGCGCTGCCGCAGCTCGACACGATCGGCTTCGACCAGCTGCGCAGTGCGCGCGTCGGCAACATCATCGCGACCCTCAAGCGCGTCGGCCGCCACCACCTGCTCGTGGTCGAGCCGGGCGCCGCCGGCGGCCCGGCGCGGGTGCGCGGCGTCTTCTCGCGCTCGCAGATCGAGCGCCAGCTCGGCACCGCGATCGACATCGCGCAGATCGCGCGCAGCTTCTCCGAGATCGAGCGCGCGCTGGCCTGAGCGGCGGCCGCCGGCGGGCCCGCC
>JAFLDG010000093.1 GCA_017302495.1 Burkholderiales bacterium | reverse complement strand
CGATCGCGCCACCTCGCGCGCCGCGTCGGTCGGCGCTTCCGGCAGCGGCGGCGCGATACCCTTCTCGGCCGCCACCGCCGCGGCGACCTCGGCCAGGGCCTGCAGCCAGCCGCTCGGGGCCGCGACCAGGCTGCCGGCCAGCGGCAGCGCCCAGTCTTCGGCGAGCGCGTTCAGCCGGTGGATGCGCGCCCCCTTGCGTGCCGCCTGGCGCAGCCGCTGGGCGAACAGCGGATGGTCCTTGCGCAGGAAAGAACCGACCACGAACGCGGCATCGAGCGTGGAAAGCGCGGCGATCGGCAGCCCGAGCCAGCGCGCGGCCCCGGGCTGCGCGCGGTTCGCGAAGTCGGCGTGGCGCAAGCGGTGGTCGATGTTCTCGCTGCCCAGGCCGCGCACGAGCCGGCCGAGCAGATGCAGCTCCTCGACCGTGCTGTGCGCGCTGCCGAGCGCGCCAATCGACGCCGCGCCGAACTCGCCGCGGATGCGCAGCAGGCCGTCGGCGACATAACGCAGCGCCTCGGCCCATTCGACGCGTTGCCACTGGCCGCCCTGCTTGATCATCGGCGCGTCGAGCCGGGCGTCGCTGTTCAGCGCCTCGTACGAGAAGCGGTCGCGGTCGGCGATCCAGCACTCGTTGACGGCTTCGTTCTCGAAGGGCACGACCCGCAGGACCTTGTTGCCCTTGGTCTGCACCACCAGATTCGCACCGGTCGAGTCGTGCGGGCTGATGCTGCGCCGGCGCGCCAGTTCCCAGGTGCGCGCGCTGTAGCGGAAGGGCTTGCTGGTGAGCGCGCCGACCGGGCAGATGTCGATCATGTTGCCCGACAGCTCGGAATCGACGGTGCCGCCGGTGACGGTGGTGATCTCGGAGTGCTCGCCGCGGTGGATCATGCCGAGCTCCATCACCCCGGCAATCTCCTGGCCGAAGCGGACGCAGCGCGTGCAGTGGATGCAGCGGCTCATCTCCGCCATCGAGATCAGCGGGCCGACGTCCTTGTGGAAGACGACCCGCTTCTCCTCGGTGTAGCGCGAGGCCGACTTGCCGTAGCCGACCGCCAGGTCCTGCAGCTGGCACTCGCCGCCCTGGTCGCAGATCGGGCAGTCGAGCGGATGGTTGATCAGCAGGAACTCCATCACCGACTTCTGCGCGGCGAGGGCCTTGTCGCTCTTCGTGCGCACCACCATGCCGGGGGTGACCGGCGTCGCGCAGGCGGGCATCGGCTTCGGCGCCTTCTCGCACTCGACCAGGCACATCCGGCAGTTGGCCGCGATGCTGAGCTTCTTGTGGTAGCAGAAGTGCGGCACGTAGATGTCGAGCGCGTCCGCCGCGTGCATCACGGTGCTGCCCGCCGGCACGCTGACCTTGCGGCCGTCGACTTCGAGTTCGATCATCGGCGTGCTCATGACCGGGCAGCGACCACGCAGGTCTTGTGTTCGACGTGGTGCACGAACTCGTCGCGGAAGTGCTTGATCATGCCGCGCACCGGCATCGCCGCGGCATCGCCGAGCGCGCAGATCGTGCGGCCCATGATGTTCTCGGCCACGGAGTCCAGCAGGCCGATGTCCTCGGCGGTGCCGCGGCCGTGCTCGATGCGGTCGACCAGCCGCCACAGCCAGCCGGTGCCTTCGCGGCACGGCGTGCACTGGCCGCAGGACTCGTGCTGGTAGAAGTAGCTCAGGCGCAGCAGGCTCTTGACCATGCAGCGGGTGTCGTCCATCACGATCACCGCACCGGAGCCGAGCATCGAGCCGGCCTTGGCGATCGAGTCGTAATCCATCGTGCAGTCGAGCATGACCGAGGCCGGCAGCACCGGCGCCGACGAGCCGCCCGGGATCACCGCCTTCAGCGTGCGGCCCGGCCGCACGCCGCCGGCCAGCTCGAGCAGCTTCGGGAACGGCGTGCCCAGCGGCACTTCGAAATTGCCGGGCTGCTGCACGTCGCCGACGACCGAGAAGATCTTCGTGCCGCCGTTGTTCGGCTTGCCGATCGCCAGGTACGCCGGGCCGCCGTTGCGGATGATCCACGGCACCGCGGCGAAGGTCTCGGTGTTGTTGATCGTGGTCGGCTTGCCGTACAGGCCGAAGCTCGCCGGGAACGGCGGCTTGTAGCGCGGCTGGCCCTTCTTGCCCTCGAGCGACTCGAGCAGCCCGGTCTCCTCGCCGCAGATGTAGGCGCCGAAACCGTGGTGCGCGTGCAGCTGGAAGTCGAAGCCGCGGCCGAGGATGTTGTCGCCCAGATACCCTGCGGCGCGCGCTTCGTCGAGCGCCCGCTCGAAGCGCTCGTAAACCTCGAAGATCTCGCCGTGGATGTAGTTGTAGGCGGTGGCCACGCCCATCGCGTAGGCGGCGATGGCCATGCCCTCGATCACGATGTGCGGGTTGTAGGCGAGGATGTCGCGGTCCTTGCAGGTACCGGGCTCGCCCTCGTCGGAGTTGCAGACCAGGTACTTCGGGCCGGCGAACTTCTGCGGCATGAAGCTCCACTTCAGCCCGGTGGGGAAGCCGGCGCCGCCGCGGCCGCGCAGGCCCGAGGCCTTGACCTCGGCGATGACCTGCTCCGGGGTCAGGCCGCCGCCGCCATCGGCGCCGAGCACCTTGCGCAGCGCCTGGTAGCCGCCGCGCGCTTCGTAGTCGGCCAGGCGCCAGTTGCGGCCGTCCAGCCCGTCGTAGATCTGCGCGCCGATGTGCCGGCCGTGGAAGCAGGTGCGGTCGCCGCCGGACTGGAAGCGCGACAGGTCGAGCATCGCCTACGCCCCTTCCTTCGCGGCGTGGGCGCGCAGCGCATCGACGAGTTCGTCCAACCGCGACGCGTCCATGTAGCTCAGCATCTGCCGGTCGTTGACCAGCATCACCGGCGCGTCGGCGCAGGCACCGAGACATTCGCAGGGCTGCACGGTGAACACGCCGTCGGCCGTCGTGCCGTAGGGCTCGACGCCGAGCCGACCGCACACGTGGTCGAGCGCGGTCTGGCCGTCGCGCAGCTGGCACGGCAGGTTCGTGCAGATGTTCAGCTTGAACCTGCCGACCGGCTGCTGGTTGTACATGTTGTAGAAGGTCGTGACCTCGTGCACCGCGATCGGCGCCATGCCGAGGTAAGCGCCGAGCGCGGCCTCGGCCTCGGGCGAGACCCAGCCCTGCTCCTGCTGCACGATCGCCAGGCAGGCCATCACGGCCGACTGGCGCTGGTCCGCCGGGTACTTGGCGGTCTCGCGTTCGAATCGCGCGAGCGTGGTTTCTGCGAACGTCATCGATCGATCTCGCCGAACACGATGTCCATCGTGCCGATCAGCGCCACCGCGTCGGCGATCATGTGGCCGCGCGCCATCTCGTCGAGCGCGGCCAGGTGCGCGAAGCCCGGCGCGCGGATCTTCATCCGGTACGGCTTGTTCGCGCCGTCGCTGACGAGGTAGATGCCGAACTCGCCCTTCGGATGCTCGACCGCGGCGTAAGCCTCGCCCTCGGGGACATGCATGCCTTCGGTGAAGAGCTTGAAGTGGTGGATCAGGTCCTCCATCCCGGCCTTCATGCGCTCGCGCGGCGGCGGCGCGACCTTGTGGTTGTCGGTGATCACCGGCCCCGGGTTCGCGCGCAGCCAGGCCACGCACTGCGCGATGATGCGGTTGCTCTGCCGCAGTTCCTCGATGCGCACCAGGTAGCGGTCGTAGGTGTCGCCGTTGCGGCCGACCGGGATGTCGAAATCCATGCGGTCGTAGACGTCGTAGGGCTGGGTCTTGCGCAGGTCCCATTCGACGCCGGAGCCGCGCAGCATCGGGCCGGTGAAACCGAGGTTCAACGCCCGCTCGGGGGTCACCACGCCGATACCGACGGTGCGCTGCTTCCAGATGCGGTTGTCGGTGAGCAGCGTCTCGTACTCGTCGACGTAGGCCGGGAAACGCTGCGTGAACGCCTCGATGAAGTCGAGCAGGCTGCCGCTGCGATCCTCGTTCAGCCGGTCGATCGCCTTCTGGTTCTTGATCCGCGACACCCGGTACTGCGGCATCGAGTCCGGCAGGTCGCGGTAGACGCCGCCCGGGCGGAAGTACGCCGCGTGCATGCGCGCACCGGACACCGCCTCGTACATGTCGAACAGGTCCTCACGCTCGCGGAAGCAGTAGATGAGGATGTTCATCGCGCCGCAGTCGAGCCCGTGCGCGCCGAGCCACAGCAGGTGGTTCAGCAGCCGCGTGATCTCGGCGAACATGACCCGGATGTACTGCGCGCGCTCGGGCACCTCGATGCCGAGCAGCTTCTCGATGGCCAGGCAGTAGGCGTGCTCGTTGCACATCATCGAGACGTAGTCCAGCCGGTCCATGTACGGCAGGCTCTGGATGAAGGTCTTGCTCTCGGCGAGCTTCTCGGTCGCGCGGTGCAGCAGCCCGATATGCGGGTCGGCGCGCTGGATGACCTCGCCGTCGAGTTCGAGCACGAGGCGCAGCACGCCGTGCGCCGCCGGGTGCTGCGGCCCGAAGTTCAGCGTGTAGTTCTTGATCTCGGGCACGATCAGCTCAGGCCGCCGTAGTTGTCTTCGCGCACGACCCGCGGCGTGATCTCGCGCGGCTCGATCGTCACCGGCTGGTAGATCACGCGCTGCGCCTGCGCGTCGTAGCGCATCTCGACGTGCCCCGACACCGGGAAGTCCTTGCGCATCGGGTGGCCGATGAAGCCGTAGTCGGTGAGGATGCGGCGCAGATCCTGGTGACCCTCGAAGACGATGCCGTACAGGTCGAAGGCCTCGCGCTCGAACCAGTTGGCCGAACTCCAGATCTCGGTCACCGAAGGGACCACCGGCAGGTCGTCGTCGGCCGCGAACACCTTGACCCGCAAACGCCAGTTGTGCGTGACCGACAGCAGGTGCACGACCACGCCGTAGCGCGGGCCGTCCCACGGCGCGTTCTTGTAGCTCGAGTAGTCGATGCCGCACAGGTCGATCAGCTGCACGAAGCGCAGCGCCGGCGCGTCGTGCAGGCGGCGCATCACGCGGCCGTAGTCGGCCACGCCGACGGTCACGGTGATCTCGCCGCGGTCACGGACCACCGACTTCGCGGCAGCGCCCAGCTCGGACGCAAGGGCAGCCTGCAGGGTGTCGAGCTTGCGCGTCATCGTCCGGGCCCTCAGCGCGCGATCGTGTTCTCGCGCCGGATCTTGTTCTGCAGCTGCAGGATCCCGTAGAGCAGCGCCTCGGCCGTGGGCGGACAGCCGGGCACGTAGACGTCGACCGGCACGATGCGGTCGCAGCCCCGGACCACCGAATAGCTGTAGTGGTAGTAGCCGCCGCCGTTCGCGCAGGAGCCCATGCTCAGCACCCAGCGCGGCTCGGCCATCTGGTCGTAGACCTTGCGCAGCGCCGGCGCCATCTTGTTGCACAGCGTGCCGGCGACGATCATCAGGTCGCTCTGCCGCGGGCTCGGGCGGAACAGCATGCCGAAGCGGTCGATGTCGTAGCGCGCGGCACCGGCGTGCATCATCTCGACCGCGCAGCAGGCCAGGCCGAAGGTCATCGGCCACAGCGAGCCGGTCTTGGACCAGTTGATCAGCTTGTCGACCGAGGTGGTGACGAAGCCTTCCTTCAAGACGCCTTCGATGCCCATGGTGCGGTCACTCCCAGTCGAGTGCGCCCTTCTTCCATTCGTAGACGAAGCCGACGACCAGGATCGTCAGGAACAGCATCATCGCCCAGAAACCTGACGGCCCGATTTCATGCAGCGCGATCGCCCACGGGAAGAGGAAGGCGATCTCGAGGTCGAACAGGATGAAGAGGATCGCGACGAGGTAGTAGCGCACGTCGAACTTCATGCGCGCATCCTCGAAGGCTTCGAAGCCGCATTCGTAGGGCGAGGCCTTCGCCGCGTCCGGCCGGTTCGGGCCGAGCAGGTAGCCGAGCACCTGGGGGGCGACGCCGACCGCCGCGCCGACCAGGATGAACAGGATCACGGGCAGGTACGGTTGCAGATCCATGGTGTCGTGCGGCGCGGCTGCGATTGCCGACCGTGGTCCGGGGCCACGGTCCGAAGCGTCGTTGTTGTTGGTGCCGACGGCGAGACTCGAACTCGCACAGCTTTCGCCACTACCCCCTCAAGATAGCGTGTCTACCAATTTCACCACGTCGGCTTCGGCGGCTTGCGTGCAGGGCGCCGACACGGTCGCCGACGCCTGCAACGCAAAGATTCTAGCGGCATTCGGTGTCGTTACCGGCCGCGATGTTGCATTGCAGCAGCGCAGTGCGCGGCGCTGCTGCACACCGGCCGCTACTTGCCGGCGCTGGCCGGGATCGGCGCCGGAATGCCGGCCGGCGCCGGCACGGCCGACGCCGCCGGTGCCGTCGGCAAGGCGCCGGGGATCGGCGCTGCGGACGCCGGTGCGCTCGCCGCCGTCGCGGCGCGGTCGAGCACGCTGCCGCCGGCTTCGACCGCGCGCTCGCCGCTGTGCCCCATGAACGCCAGCGCCAGCGTGGCGCCGAAGAAGACCACCGCGCAGGCGGCCGTCGAGCGCGACAGGAAGTTCGCGCTGCCGCTCGCGCCGAAGAGGCTGCCCGAAGCGCCGCTGCCGAACGAGGCGCCCATGTCGGCGCCCTTGCCGTGCTGGATCAGCACCAGGCCGATCATCGCCAGCGCGGCGAGCAGTTGAATCGCGTGGATGACGGTGGTCCAGATCTGCATGTTCGTGGAGTCGTGAGCCTGCGCCGGCGTCAGCCGGCCGCGCGGCAGATGGCGATGAAGTCGGCGGCCTTCAGCGAGGCACCGCCGATCAGCCCGCCGTCGATGTCGGGTTGCGCGAACAGCGCGGCCGCGTTGTCGGGCTTGACGCTGCCGCCGTAGAGGATCTTCATCACCGCGGCGTGCGGCGTCGCGGCCAGCAGTTGCGCGCGCAGCAGCGCGTGCACCGCCTGCGCCTGCTCCGGCGTCGCCGTGCGGCCGGTGCCGATCGCCCAGACCGGCTCGTAGGCGACGACCATCTCGCTCGCGCAGTGCGCGAGCGTGTGGATGACCAGCGACAGCTGGCGCTTGACCACGGCCTCGGTCTCGCCGGCCTCGCGCTGCGCCAGCGTCTCGCCGACACAGACGATCGGCGTCACGCCGCGGCCGAGCGCCGCCTTCGCCTTGTCGGCGACGAGCTGATCGCCCTCGGCGTGGTAGGCCCGGCGCTCGGAGTGGCCGACGATCGCGTAGCGGCAGCCGAAGTCGTGCAGCATCGCCGCCGAGACCTCGCCGGTGTAGGCGCCCTGCTCGTGCGCCGACACGTCCTGCGCGCCCCAGCGCAGGTCGCTGCCGGCGAGCGTGACCGCGGTCTCCGACAGGTACGGGAACGGCACGCACACCGCGACGTCGGCGCCGAAGGGCCGCGCGCCAAGGATCGCGCCGAGCAGCTCGGCGTTCGCGACCCGGCTGCCGTACATCTTCCAGTTACCGACGACCAGCTTGCGACGGGTACTCATCAGGCCCTCCAGTCGAGCACGATCTTGCCCACGTGCACGCTCGACTCCATCAGCGCGTGCGCCTGTGCCGCCTGCGCCGCCGGAAACACCTTGTAGACCACCGGCTTGATCCGGCCGGCCTCGATCAGCGGCCAGACCTTGTCGCGCAGCTCGCGCGCGATCGCGGTCTTGTAGGCGATGCTGCGCGGGCGCAGCGTGCTGCCGATGATCGCCAGCCGCTTGCGCAGCAGCGCACCGGCGTCGAGCGTGGCCTGCGTGCCGCCCTGCACCGCGATCAGCGCGATGCGGCCGTCGTCGGCCAGGCACTCGAGCTCGCGCGCGATGTAGTCGCCGGCGACCATGTCGAGCACGACGTCGACGCCGCGCCCGCCGGTCAGGCGCCTGACCTCCGCGACGAAGTCCCGGGCCCGATAGTTGATCGCGTGATCGGCGCCCTGCGCGAGGCAGGCGGCGCACTTGTCGTCGCTGCCCGCGGTGACGATGACGCTGGCACCGAAGGCCTTCGCGAGATGGATCGCGGCGACGCCGATGCCGCTCGAGCCGCCCTGCACGAGCAGCGTCTCGCCCGGCTGCAGCTTCGCGTTCTGGAACACGTTCTGCCAGACGGTGAAGAAGGTCTCCGGCAGCGCCGCGGCCTCGATGTCGCTCAGACCTTCGGGCACCGGCAGGCATTGGCCGGCCGGCGCCACGCAGGCCTCGGCGTAGCCGCCGCCGGCGACGAGCGCGCAGACGCGGTCGCCGATCTTCAGCCCCGCCGCGGCCAGGTCCTCCGCCGCGCCGGCGGCCACCGTGCCCGCGACCTCCAGCCCGGGCAGGTCCGACACGCCCGGCGGCATCGGGTACAGCCCCTTGCGCTGCAGCACGTCCGGCCGGTTCACGCCCGAGGCCGTGACGGCGATCAGCAGTTCGCCGGCCTTCGGCACCGGATCGGGCCGCTCGGTCGGGCGCAGCACCTCGGGACCACCCGTCGCGCCGATCTCGATCGCTTGCATGTCCGCTCCTGGCTGCTTGCCCGGCGCATGGGCGCCGGGGCGGGCCCTTCAGTCGCGCGGCTCGTCGCTGTCGACGCCGGCAGGAGCCGCCTCGGCGGCCGGCTGCTCGCGCCGCGGCGGACGATCACCGCGGTCGCCACGATCGCCACGATCGCCGCGATCCCCTCGATCCCAGCGCTCGCCGCGGTCGCGGCGCGGCGGACGCTCGCGCTCCTCTTCCATGCCCTCGGGCCGGTCGACCAGCGCCTTCATCGACAGCTTGACGCGGCCCTTGTCGTCGGTCTCGAGCACCTTGACCTTGACCACCTGGCCTTCCTCGAGGTGGTCGGTGACCTTGTCGATGCGCTGGTGCGCGATCTGGCTGATGTGCAGCAGGCCGTCCTTGCCCGGCAGCAGGTTCACCAGCGCGCCGAAGTCGAGGATCTTCGTGATCGGACCCTCGTAGACCTTGCCCACTTCGACTTCCGCGGTCAGGTCCTCGATGCGCTTGCGCGCCAGCGCGGCGCGGTCGGCGTCGGTGGAGGCGATCGTGATCGTGCCGTCCTCGGCGATGTCGATCGTCGTGCCGGTCTCCTCGGTCAGCGCGCGGATCACCGCGCCGCCCTTGCCGATCACGTCGCGGATGCGCTCCGGGTTGATCTTCATCGTGTACAGCCGCGGCGCGAACTGGCTGACCTCGGACTTGGCCTCGCCCATCGCCTCCTGCATCTTGCCGAGGATGTGCAGCCGCGCCTCCTTCGCCTGGGCCAGCGCGACCTGCATGATCTCCTTCGTGATGCCCTGGATCTTGATGTCCATCTGCAGCGCGGTGATGCCGCTGGTCGTGCCCGCGACCTTGAAGTCCATGTCGCCGAGGTGGTCCTCGTCGCCGAGGATGTCGGTCAGCACCGCGAAGCGGTTGCCGTCCTTGATCAGGCCCATCGCGATGCCGGCGACATGCGCCTTCATCGGCACGCCGGCGTCCATCAGCGCGAGGCAGCCGCCGCAGACCGAGGCCATCGACGACGAGCCGTTGCTCTCGGTGATCTCCGAGACCAGGCGCAGCGTGTACGGGAACTCGTCCTTGGCCGGCAGCGCGGCGACCAGCGCGCGCTTGGCCAGCCGGCCGTGGCCGATCTCGCGCCGCTTCGGGCTGCCGACGCGGCCGGTCTCGCCGGTGGCGAAGGGCGGCATGTTGTAGTGCAGCATGAAGGCGTCGGAGAACTCGCCGGCGAGCGCGTCGATGCGCTGCGCGTCGCGCTCGGTACCCAGCGTGGCCACGACCAGCGCCTGGGTTTCGCCGCGCGTGAACAGCGCCGAGCCGTGCGTGCGCGGCAGCACGCCGTTGCGGATCTCGATCGGGCGCACGGTGCGCGTGTCGCGGCCGTCGATGCGCGGCTCGCCGGCCAGGATCTGGCCGCGCACGATGCGCGCCTCGATGTCGAACAGCAGGCCCTCGACCTTGACCGCGTCGAACGCCACGCCTTCGGCCTTCAGGCCTTCCTGCACCGCCGCATAGGCTTCGCGGCAGGCCTGCGTGCGCGCCTGCTTGCTGCGGATCTGGTAGGCCGCGCGCAGCTTGTCCTCGCCGAGCGCCGCGACCTTGGCGATGAAGGCCTCGTCCTTCGGCGGCGCTTGCCAGGCCCACTCGGGCTTGCCGGCGTCGCGCACCAGCTCGTTGATCGCGGCGATGGCCACGTTGCCCTGCTCGTGGCCGTAGACCACCGCACCGAGCATCACGTCCTCGCTCAGCATGTCGGCCTCGGACTCGACCATCAGCACCGCGGCTTCGGTGCCGGCGACGACCAGGTCGAGCCTGGAGTTCGCGCGCTGCGTCGGCCCCGGGTTCAGCACGTACTGGCCGTCGACATAACCGACGCGCGCCGCGCCGATCGGGCCATTGAACGGGATGCCGCTGATCGCGAGCGCCGCGCTCGCGCCGATCAGCGCCGGGATGTCGGCCGGCACCTCCGGGTTCAGGCTCAGCACGTGCACGACGACCTGCACTTCGTTGAAGAAGCCGTCCGGGAACAGCGGCCGGATCGGCCGGTCGATCAGCCGGCTGGTCAGCGTCTCGAGCTCGCTCGGCCGGCCCTCGCGCTTGAAGAAGCTGCCCGGGATCTTCCCCGCGGCGTAGGTCTTCTCGATGTAGTCGACGGTGAGCGGGAAGAAGTCCTGCCCCGGCTTCGGGTTCTTCGCCGCGACCACGGTCGCCAGCACCACGGTGTCGTCGACGTTGACGACCACGGCGCCGCCGGCCTGGCGGGCGATCTCGCCGGTTTCGAGCGTGACGGTGTTGCCGCCCCACTGGAAGGTCTTCGTGACCTTGTTGAAGATGCTCATGGGAGATGTCTCCTCGATGGATGCGGCGCACTCATGGCGGCGCCGGCTGCCTGCAGGAGCGTCTTCGCGGCGGCATGCCATTCCAGCGTGGCCCGCGCGGCCGGCCCCCCTGGAATGACAAACACGCGCCCGACCGGCGCCCTGCTGCCGACGCCCGGCCCGCGCACCATGCGCACGGCATCCGGGCGGCCGGCCTCTGTCACGGCCTTACTTGCGCAGGCCGAGCTTCTGGATCAGCGCGGTGTAACGCTCGGCGTCCTTGTCCTTCAGGTACGCGAGCAGGCGTTTGCGCTGGTTCACGAGCTTCAGCAGCCCGCGGCGACCATGGTGGTCCTTCTTGTGCTGCTGGAAGTGCGGCGTCAACTGGTTGATGCGCGCGGTGAGCAGCGCGACCTGGACTTCAGGCGAGCCGGTGTCGGCGGCGCTGCGCGCACTGGCCTTGACGATGTCGGCAATCTCGGTACTGGCAAGGGTCATGGGATTTCCTGGTTGTCGGAAGCCGCCATGCCTGCCGCCGATGCCGGCGGGGTCGCGACGGTTTCCGGTTCCACTTGCGCAGGCAGGGGAAACCGCCCCGCCGCGTGCCGTTTGCCGGGCCGACGCACGCCCCCTGAGGGACGAGCTGCCCATTGGCAAACCGAAGCATTATAGGGCCAGGGCCCGGCGCAGCCGGTCCACGCCGGCATGCAGCCGTTGCGCGTCGCGCGACGCGAAGCACCAGCGCAGCCAGCCCTCGCCCTCGTCGCCGAAGGCGGCGCCGGGCGCCAGCCCGAGGCCGTGCGACTGCACCAGATCGCGCGCATAGGCGAGCGAGTCGTCGCAGCCCGGCACGCGCAGGAAGGCGTACATGCCGCCGGCCGGCGCCGCCACGTCGACCCCGGCCAGCGCCTGCAGCGCGCCGATCAGCAGGTCGCGGCGGTCCCGCAGTTGCGCGACGAGCCGCGGCACGAACTCGCCCGCGATGCCCAGCGCGGCCAGGCCACCGCGCTGGACGAACACCGGCGCGCAGGAGGTGTTGAATTCGATCAGCTTGGCCACCGCGTCGGCATGGCCGCGCGGCAGCACCATCCAGCCCAGCCGCCAGCCGGTCATCAGGAAGCTCTTCGAAAAACTGTGCACGACGATGAGCCGGTCGTCGTCCGAGGCGAGATCCAGGTAGCTCGGCGCCGCGGCCGGCCGGCCGGCATCGCCCCCTGCGAAGTACAGGCGCTCGTAGACCTCGTCGGCGACGATCCAGGTGCCGGTGCGGCGGCAGTGGTCGAGGATCGCCTGCTGCTCGTCGCGGCGCAGGGTCCAGCCGGTCGGGTTGTTCGGCGAATTGACGATCAGCACCCGGGTGCGCGGCGTGACCCGCGCCTGCAACTCGTCCAGGTCGAGGCGCCAGGCACCCGCGTGCGGGCGCAGCGCGAGCCGCTGCACCCGGCCGCCCAGGATCTGCGCCTGCGCGCTCAGGTTCGGCCACAACGGCACGACCGCGGCCACCTCGTCGCCCGGGTCGACCAGCAGTTGCATCGCGAGCATCAGCGCATTCACGCCGGACGAGGTGACCGCGATCCGCTCGCGGCCCACCGGCGGATGGAGCGCGCCGGTGTAGCCGGCGATCGCCTCGCGCAGATCGGGCAGGCCGAGGTTGTGCGAGTAGAAGGTCTCGCCGTCGGCCAGCGACCGCGCGGCCGCGTCGCGCACGGCCGGCGGCGTGACCTCGTCGCTCTCGCCGAACCAGAATCCGAGCACGTCGTCGCGGCCGAGCCCGGCATTGGCCACTTCGCGGATCTTCGACGCAGGCAGGCGGGTGATCAGGTCGCGCATGGGTTTCCTCGAGGCATCGGGAGGCGCCCGGCGGGCGCCGGTCGTTTAGGCGGCTTCGAGCGCCCAACGCGGCCGCACGTCGAAGGCGGCATCGGCCTGCACCGCGGCGAGGCCGCGCTGCCAGCGCATCGCGGCGGTGAGCGCGATCATCGCGCCGTTGTCGGTGCACAGCGCCGGTGCCGGATAGTGGACGCGGGCGCCGCGCGCGGCGCAGGCCGCATCCAGCCGCTCGCGCAGCCGCACGTTCGCGCCGACGCCGCCGGCGACGACGAGGCGGGGCAGGCCCGTCAGCTCGAGCGCGCGCAGCGACTTCGCGACCAGGATGTCGACGATCGCCGCCTGCACGCTCGCCGCCATGTCGGCGCGCTGCCCGTCGCTCGGGTC
>JAFLDG010000092.1:3487-13035 GCA_017302495.1 Burkholderiales bacterium | reverse complement strand
GGGCCCGGCAGCTCGTGCGGCTCGCGCAGGCGGGCAGCGGGCGCGGCGGTCACGCCAGCGCGCGCTTCAGCTCCGAGGCGCCGATCGCGACCGCGGCGTTGGCCTCGTCGATCACCTTGCCCATCGTGATGAAGCCGTGGATCTGGCGCTCGAACAGCACGTGCGTGCAGCGGTTGCCGGCCTGCGTCAGGCGGTGCGAGTACTGCAGTGCCTCGTCGCGCAGCGGGTCGTAGCCGGCGGTGAGCACGAAGGCCGGCGGCAGCTGCGACAGGTCCGGGTGCAGCAGCGGCGACGCGCGCCAGTCCAGGTCCATCGCCTCATCGGGCAGGTAATGGTCGTGGAAGTAGTCCATCGTCTCGGTGGTCAGCAGGTAGCCCTGGCCGTTCGTGGTGTGCGACGGCCAGCCGCGGCGCTGGTCGGTGGCCGGGTAGATCAGCAACTGGAATCGCACGGGCACGTCGCCGGCATCGCGCAGCGCGATCGCCACCGCAGCCGCCAGGTTGCCGCCGGCGCTGTCGCCGCCGACCGCGATGCGCGTGCGGTCCACGCCCAGGTCCGACGCATGCGCATGCACCCAGCGCGCTGCGGCGAGGCTGTCGTCGAACGCGGCCGGGAAGCGGTGCTCGGGCGCGAGCCGGTAGTCGACCGCGACCACCGCGCAGCCGGAACCCAGCGCCAGCTGGCGGCACAGCGTGTCGTGCGTGTCGAGGTCGCCGATCACCCAGCCGCCGCCGTGGTAGTAGACCAGCACCGGCGGCGGCGAGCGCCGCTCGGCCGCGGGCTGCGGGTGATACAGCCGCAGCGGAATCGGCCCGGCCGGGCCCTCGGCCCGCAGTTCGCGGATCTCGGCGACCGGCGGCGGCTCGGGCTGCGTCACCGCGCGCCGTTCGCGATAGAACGCGCGCGCGTCGGCCGGCGCCAGCGTGTGCGTCGGCGGGATCTGGCGCTCGACCATCAGGTCGAGCAGGAATCTGGCCTGGGGGTGCAGCATGGCGACGACGGCCCTCGCGGTGGGGCCGGACCGGCCCGGGGCGTCGACTGTAGGGCATCGCCGCACGCCGGCACCGGCCAAGCGGCCACGGCGGGCGCCCGCACGCGCCGGGCGGCGGCCCGCGATCGGCATTCCTGTGCGCACGCAAGGTTTACCGCCGCCGCGGCCGTCGAACCGGCGTAGGTTCCGCGGCGCGGCCTCCTGGCCAGGCCCGTCGGCAACCCGCCGCGGGAGCCCCACGACGCCGCCGACGAAAGGAGCACCGACATGCTGAAGACCCTGCGATGGCTGGCCGCTGCCTGCGGCCTGTTCGGCGCCTGCGTGCCCGCGGCGCTGGCCGAGGCGCCGTACGAGGTCTGGGCGATCGACCAGTCGAACTCGCCCGGCGTCGCCTACGGCGGCACGCTCTACGTCTTCGACGGCGCCGACCTCGAGCGCGGCCAGGCCGGCGCGCAGGCGCCGGCGGAGAAGGTCGATCTCGGCGCTGCCGCGGCGGCGCTGTGCTTCGCGCGTACCGGCGCGTTTCCGGTGCGCCCCCACATGCTGGCCTTCAACACCGGCGGCACGCACGCGGTGATCTCCTTCGTCGCCAGCGGCCACGTGCTGATCGTCGCCGCGGCGTCGCGCGAGCCGATCGAATGCATCCGGACTTCGGCCGGCGCCGGCGGCGCGCGCCAGGTGCACCTCGCGATCCCGTCGCCCGACGGCAGCTACATCGCGGTGGCGAACCAGAACGGCAAGCTGTTCGAGCGCATCGACAGCGATTTCGCGAACGACCGCTTCACGCTGAACCCCGCGGCCGGCATCGACCTGGCCGGCTGCACGACGCCGAACGGCGCCCCCTGCCAGGACCCGGCGCTGCGGCCCGACAACGCGCCGATCTGCCCGATCGTCGAAGCGGCGAGCCGGTACGTGTTCGTCACGCTGCGCGGCGGCGGGCTGTTCGTCGTCGACGCGAAGGCCACGCCGATGGCGATCGTCGCCGAGTACGACATCGACACCGTGCACCCGAACGGCTGCCTGGGCGTGCAGGTCGGCTCGAAGATGTACCTCGACTCCGGCGGCGGCACCGCGACGCACCTCTACGGCGCCGACATCTACGCGTTTCCGGTCAGCGGCTACGCCGCGACGAACCCGCCCAACATCCCGGCGCCGAAGGTCGTGCTCAGCGACCCGAGCGCAGGCGCCGACGCCCACGGCGCGACGCTGAGCAAGCATGCCCGCTACCTCTGGGTCGCCGACCGCGGGCGCAACTCCGTCTGGGTGATCGACACCGCCACCGACAACCTGGTCAACATCGTCGGCCTCGCCGGCGCGGTGAGCGACGACCCGACGCCCGATCTGATGGTCACCTCGCCGAACGGCAGCCATGTCTATCTGTCGTTGCGCGGGCCGAACCCGCTCACCGCCGACCCGCACGTGAGCACCGGATCGACCCCGGGTGTCGGCGTGGTCAAGGTCACCCAGGGCGGGCGCAGCGGCGTGTTCGAGGCGGTGGCGCCGGCGAGCAACGTCGACGCCGCGGGGATCGAGCGCGCCGATGTGCACGCGCTGTCGTTGCGGCTGAAGTGACGGCGCCGGGTCGGATCGTGCCCGCCCGGCCGCGGGCGCCGCGCCCGCGCCCGCCTGCGGTCATTCCGCCGGCTGGCCGGGCCGCAGGTCCGCCGGTGCCAGCTCCAGCATCAGCGCCTTCATGCCGCGCGGCCGGAAGGCGATCAGGCTCACCAGCGCATTCACCGCCCGCGGGAACCACACCAGCGGCAGGTGCACGCCGGGCACGGTGGCGCGCCGGCTGCGGCGCTCGATCATGCGCGCCGCACGCTTCGCCACCCAGCGCAGCGGGAAGTCCATGAACAGCAGCTTCGACTGCGCCGCCAGGCGCCGGCCCTTGACATTGCCCCAGACCTGGTCGTCGACCATCGCGGTGCGGATGAACATCGGGTGCAGCGTGCCGACCTCGATGCCGAAGCCGCGCATCTCGGTACGGTAGGCCTCGGCCAGGTTCAGCACCCCTGCCTTGCTGGCGCTGTAGTGCGCGCCCAGCGGCAGGCACACCGAGGCCGCCGCCGACGAGGTGACGAGCACGTAGCCGCGCGCGGCCAGCAGGTGCGGCGTCGCCGCCTTCAGCGTGCGCCACACGCCGGTGAGGTTGACGTCGATGATCCGTGCCCACTCGGCCTCGTCCATCGAGACGATCGGGTTGATGCGCGCGATGCCGGCGTTGGCGAACACCGCGTCGATGCGGCCGAAGTGCTGCCGCGTGCGCGCCATCGCCTGTTCCAGGTCGGCCAGCCGGCCGACGTCGCCGGGCAGGCACAGGCAGTCGGCGCCGATCTCGGCGGCGGTGCGCTGCAGCGCCTCTTCGTTCAGGTCGAACAGCGCGAGCCTGGCGCCGCGGGCGTGCAGCTCCCTGGCGGTGGCGGCGCCGATGCCCATCGCGGCACCGGTGATGAAGACGACGGTATTCATGAGGCTTGTGCTTGCAGTTCGGCGCGAAAGCGCAGGTAGTGGGCGGCGGTGGCGGCGGGCGCTTCCATCATCGGCACGTGGCCGATGCCGTCCATCAGGACGACGCGGCAGCGCGGCAGGCGAAGGCGCAGCGCCTCGGCGCCGCCGGGGTCGAGGATGCGGTCCTCGGTGCCCCAGACCACCAGCGTCGGCGTGGCGACGGCAGGCAGGCGATCCTCCAGCGTCGGCGACTCGTGCACCAGTTGCTGCAGGATTCGCGAGTGCAGTTCGCGGTCGGCGACGGCGCGCTGCGCCAGCACCGTCTTCACCGACGGCGGCAGCAGCGGCGGGCGCACCGCGATCGCCTTCAGCGTCGCGCCGATATCCTCGGGCCGGCGCAGCAGCAGCGGCGTCTCGCCAGTGGCCAGGTAGTGGCGCACCATCGGGCTGTCGTGCGCGGCGGCCGTGCCGGCGGGGTCGAGCAGCCACAGGCTCTGCACCTGCTGCGGGTGGTTCGCCGCGTATTCGGCGGCGATGAAGCCGCCCATCGAGTTGCCGCCCAGGTGCAGCGCCGGCATCTGCAGCGCCGTGACGAATTCGTGCAGCCGGCGCACCTGGTCGGGCACCGCGTGGCTTGAGCCCGGGTCGCGGGTCGCGTCGCCGAAGCCGGGCAGGTCGGGCACGATGACGCGGTAGCGCCGCGTCAGCGCGCCGGCCAGGCGGGTGAAGTTGTCCTTGTCGCCGCCGAAGCCGTGCACCAGCAGCAGCGGCTCGCCGCGGCCGCCTTCCAGGTACGGCATTTCCAGGCCGCCGGCGATCGTCTGCCGCTTCAGCGTCAAGCCGGCGCGGCGGCGCTCCAGCGCGAGCCAGAAGCGCGTCATGCGCTGCGGCGCCGCGAACTCCAGCGCCACGACGAGGGCCACCAGGGCCGCCGCGCCGAGCGCGAGGGTCGTCCAGTCCATCGCCGGCCCCTCAGGCGGCACGCCGCAGCGGCGTGACGTTGTCGGGCCGGCCGGCGTCGGCGCGCTGCGGCTCGAAGCGCAGCACGCCGTCGTCGATGGGCTCGTCCTGCAGCAGGCGACGGTCGGTGGGGAAGTGGTGCGCCACCCGCCACGGTTGCTCGCGGCCCTGGCGCGGCATGCGCCCGGCGGCGCGCTGCACGTAGCCCGAGCTCAGGCCGCCGAAGATCGATTCGCCGTCGAGCCGGCAGCCGCGCGCATCGTGCGGCGTCGCCACCGCCAGGCCACGCGCGTCCAGGTGCTTGTACAGCCGGCACAGGTAGTCGAAGGCGAGGTCGGCCTTCAGCGTCCACGACGCGTTGGTGTAGCCGACGATCCAGGCGAAGTTCGGCAGGTCCTCGAACAGCACGCCCTTGTAGAGCATGTGCTGCTGCGGCGCGTAGGCACGGCCGTCGACGAAGACCTGCATGCCGCCGAGCATCTGCACGTCCAGCCCCGTGGCGGTGACCAGCACGTCGGCCTGCAGCGTGCGGCCCGAGGCGAGCAGCACCTTGGTGCCGTCGAAGCCGGCGATGCGGTCGGTGACCACCTCGGCCCGGCCGCTGCGCACGGCCTTGAACAGGTCGGCGTCGGGCACCACGCACAGCCGCTGGTCCCACGGCTGGTAGCTCGGCGTGAAGTGGCGCATGTCGGCGCTGCCGCCCAGGTGCCGGCGTGTCAGCGCCAGCAGCAACCGGCGCATGCGCTGCGGCCAGCGCCGCGAGGCCTGGTAGAGGGCGCGCGACAGCAGCTCGAAGCGCTTGCGCGCCAGGCCCGCGGCCCACCGGGCCGGCAGCACGCGGCCGAGCAGCGCGCCGAGCCGGTCGCGCGACGGCAGCGACACCATGTAGCTCGGCGAGCGCTGCAGCATCGTCACCTGCGCGCCGGCCTCGGCCAGCGCCGGCAGCAGCGTCACCGCGGTGGCGCCGCTGCCGACGATCACCACGCGCCGGCCGCGGCAGTCCAGGCCCTCGGGCCACTGCTGCGGATGCACCTGCGTGCCGGTGTAGTGCTCGATGCCGGGGAAGTCGGGCAGGTAGCCGGCGTCGACGTTGTAGTAGCCGGTGCCCAGCACCAGCCGGCGGCAGCGGAAGCTGCGCGACTGCCCGCCCGGGTCGGTGAGCGCGGTGACGGTCCAGCGTTGCTGCGCCGACGACCAGTCGGCGCGTTGGATCTTCAGCCCGAAGCGGATGTGCCGGTCGATGCCGTGCTCGCGCGCGGTGTCGGCCAGGTAGCCGCGGATCGTCTCGCCGGCGGCCAGCACCTTCGAGTCGTGCCACGGGCGGAAGCGGTAGGCGTAGGTGAACATGTCCGAGTCCGAGCGCACGCCCGGGTAGCGGAACAGGTCCCAGGTGCCGCCGATGCGCTGGCGGCGCTCCAGGATCGCGAAGCTGTAGTCGGGACACTGCGTCTTCAGCCGGCAGGCCATGCCGATGCCGGACACGCCGGCGCCGACGATCAGCACGTCGAGTTCTTCGATGGGCATGGGTCTCGTCTCCTCGGGGCACGGGTTGTTTCGATGGCCGGCATCGTGCCTGCGTGGACGGCTGAAAACTTGACCCTGCAAGCCAAAGATTTGACACTGCGAGACATGGACGTCAGGGTGCGCGCCGGCGGTCTGCAGGGCTACGTGGCGCTGATGGACGAACTCGGCGCCGACCCGAGGCCGCTGCTGCGACGCCATGGGCTGGGCCTCGCGCAGCTTGCCGACGAGGACGCGCAGCTGCCGCTGGCGGCGGTGCTGGACCTGATGGAAGACAGCGCGCGGCTCACCGGATGCGACGACTTCGGCCTGCGGCTCGCGCGCCGACAGGACATCAGCCAGCTCGGCCCGGTGGCGCTGGCGATGCAGAACTGCCCCAGCGTGGCCGACGCGCTGGACTGCCTGGCGCGCTACCTGTTCGTGCAGAGCCCGGGCATCGCGATGAGCCTGCACCGGCCCGGCCAGCCGGGCGCCGGCACGATCGACTTGCGCTACCACATCACCGCCCCGGGCCGGCAGTTCCCGCGCCAGGCCTATGACCAGGGCATGGCGGTCGCGCACCACATGCTCGGCCTGCTGGCCGGCAGCCGCTACCGGCTGCTGGCGGTGTCGCTGCCTTTCAGGCCAGAGGCGTCGCTGCAGGCGCATGCGCGCTGCTTCGGCGCCCGCATCCACGCCGACCGACCGTACTGCGCGCTGCACGTCGACGCGGCCTGCCTGGACGCGCCGGTGCGCGCCGCCAACCCGGCGCTGCTGCGCGTGGCCACCGCCTACCTGACGGCCCATTTCCCCGGGCCGCAACAGCGCGTCGCGCCGCGCGTGCGGCTGGCGCTGTCGCACGCGCTGGTCGACGCCAGCACCGACAAGGCGGCGATCGCCGCGGCGCTGGCGATGCATCCGCGCACACTGCAGCGCCGCCTGGAGGCCGAGGGCACCAGCTTCGACGCGATCCGCGAGGAGCTGCGCCACCGCCACGTGCTGCACTACCTGAGCGGCACGCGGCTGCCGCTGGCGCAGGTGGCGGCGCTGCTCGGCTTCAGCGAGCAGTCGGCGCTGACGCGCTACTGCCGCCGGCGCTTCGGGCGCACGCCGAGCGCGATCCGGGCCGGGGCGGACGGCTGAGGCCCGAGGCCGCGCCGGCCCCGGTCAGCGGTAGTCGTGCTCGTGCGGGTCCCTGGCGGCGAGCAGCAGGACCTCATGCTCGCGGATCGCGAAGAGCACGACGCAGCCGCCATGGCCGAAGGGCACGATCATTTCCCGGAACTCCCGGTGCGCCTCGCAACGCCGGCAGGTGTGCGGCGCGAACGAGAGAACCCCCAGGGCCCGCTCCACGGCGTCGCGGAAGCGGAACAGGCAGCCGTCGTCGGGCGTGTGGCTCGCCAGCTCCCGCTCGACGATGTGCTCTTCCAGGCGCTCGATGTCATGCTGGAACGCGAGCGTCGGCACGACGCGCCAGCCGCCGATCACGGTCGGGTCTTGGCCGCCACTGCCGCGCGGATGCGCCGCTGCGCCGCCTCGGCGCGCCGTTGCATGCCGGCGAGGAAATCCTGCTCGCTCAGCCGCCCCACGCCCTTGTCCGCCGCGCGCAGCGCCTTGCGCGCCCTGGCGGCCGCCGCGGCCTGCTCGGCACGGAACTCCGCCTCGCGGCACACGGCCTGTTCGATGAACTGCGTCAGCGTTTCACCGTCGCGCAGCACCGCTTCCAGGCCGGCCTTGGTCTCGGGGGTGACGCGGATCGGCGGCAGGGTGGCGGAACGGCTCATCGGGCCAGTGTATAGCAAACGATATACAGGATGCCCTCGATCGACAGGCGGCAAGGCGCCGCGTCATTCCGGCGCCTGCGGCGCCTGGCCGCCGCAGCGCTGCCATTGCGCCGGCGACACGCCGTTGCTGCGCCGGAAGGCGCGGCTGAAGTTGGCCGCATCGCTGAAGCCCAGGCGCTCGGCCACCTGCGCCACCGTGATGCCGGGCTGGTCGAGCAGCTCGCGCGCACGCGCCATCAGCACGCGCTGCGCGATGTCGCGGAACTGCCGGCCTTCCTTCTTCAGGTTGCGGTCCACGGTGCGCGCCGACACGTTCAGCTGCCGGCCGATGTCGTCCAGCGTCAGCAGCTCGCCCTGCGCCTCGGTGAGCAGCATCGTCACGTAGTCGGCCCAGCCGCCGCTTTCGGGCGTCGGCCGCCGCGACAGCCGCTCGAGCTTCTCGCTGACCTGCTGCACCACGGCCTGCGAGGCCAGCGGAAGCGCGTGGTCGAGCAGCGCCGCGCCCATCAGCACGCGCACGCCGGGCAGCGCCTGCTCGTCGAAGCGCACGCGCGCCGGCGCCAGCACCGCGTAGCGTGCGTGGTGCGCCGGCCGCGACATGCCGAGCACGATGTCGTAGGGCGGCAGCGCGTCGCCCAGCAGCGATCGCATCTGGTTGTGCTGCGCCGCGGCCAGCGCCTCGAGCATGAAGTGCAGCATCTGCAGCGGCATCGCCACCACCGGGCTGTACAGCGCCTCGCCCCGCTCGGGCGCGCGCCGGTAGCGCAGCGTGAACAGCTCGTTCATCAGGTGGTAGTGGCGGCTCGCCAGCCGCAGCACCTGATCGAAGTCGCGGCAGCCGACCATGCCCCAGCCGAGCAGGTCGTGCGAGGTCATCTTGATCAGCAGCCCGCCCTCGAGGCCCAGGTCGCTGCGGCCGCTCAGCTGCCGCGCCGCGGCGATCAGCGCATCGATCTGCGCCGGCACCAGGCGGGCTTCGGGGTGGCGGAACGCGGCCTCGTCGATGCCGGCCATGCGCAGCAGCCGCGCGCCGTCCACCCCCTGCGCCTGCAGCGCGTCGACCAGCGCGGCCAGGTAGCGCGCCGGCAGGCGCTTGGCCACGCTCACCGGTGGTGTGCCGTTTCGGGGACGGCCTGGCAGGGACTGACTGGCATCTGTCGGCAACGGACATCGCGCGCGCCGGCCGCGCTTCGCATCATCGCGCTCCCATTCATCGCGGATCCGAACGCAAGACTCTACGGCGGCCGATCTCGAGCGCCCATCGTCGCAAACCCCGTCCCGGCGCGATGCCCGCGTGCTTCCAACGCCAGGCGAGCGTGTGCACAGCACGCGCCGGTGCCCGCGTCGTGGCGCATCCGCCGACGCCGCCTGCTCGAAGACAAGGAGAACCCCGTGCCGATGCACGACTTGAAGGACAAATGGGTGCTGGTCACGGGTGCCGCCGCCGGCATCGGCCGCGCCACCGCGCTGGCCTTCGCCGATGCCGGCGCGAAGCTGGTGGTGACGGACCTGTCGCGCGAGCGGCTGGAGCCGCTGCGCACCGCGCTGGCGGCGCGCGGCACCGAGTGCATCGCCGAGGCGGTCGACGTGGCCGACGAGGCGGCGATGCGCGGCTTCGCCGAGCGCGTGCACGCGCGCGCGCCGGCGCTGGACGTGCTGGTCAACAACGCCGGCATCGGCTACATCGGGCCCTTCCTCGGCACGCCGCTCGATGCCTGGCAGCGCGTGTTCGGCGTCAACCTGATGGGCGTCGTGCACGGCTGCCGGCATTTCCTGCCGCGCATGCAGCAGGCCGGCGGCGTGCGCCGCGTCGTCAACCTCGCGTCGCTGGCCGGCATCGCGCCGGCGCCGAACATGTCGGCCTA
>JAFLDG010000092.1:0-3387 GCA_017302495.1 Burkholderiales bacterium | reverse complement strand
CGCAGCGCCGCCGGCGGGAACATCGCCGCCACCGATTCGAGAGGAGACCGACGATGCATACGATCCCCCGCCCCGCGCTGGCCACCACCGCCAGCGTGCTGCTCGCCGCCGGCGGGCTGTTCATGGTCTGGCTCGGCACGATGGCCAAGGCCTACTGGGTGCCGGGCCTGTGCCTGTTCCTGCTGGCCGCGCTGCTGTGGCAGGGCCGGGCGCTGAAGGCCTTCAAGGCCGTGCTGCTGCTCAACCAGCTGAGCGCGATCGCGCTGCTGGTGCTGCTGCTCACCGGCGTGGCCGATGCGCTGCACCTGCCGAAGCTGCCGCTGGCCGGCGCGATGCTGCTGCTGAACCTGGCGACCGGCGGGCCGATCGCCGGCGTGCTGTCGATCCCGCTGCTGCTGTCGCTGCATTTCCGGCCGACGCTGCACCGCTGGTTCGGCCGCCGCGCCGCGCCGGCACCGCTGGCGCCGACGACCGCGCTCGCGTCGTGAAGCCCGCGCCGACCCGACCCCGGAGAACGAACATGGACATCAGGATTCCCTTCACCGCGCTGCTCGCCGGCCTGTCGTGCCAGGCCGCGCTCGCCGCCTCGTTGAGCGGCAGCGTCGTCGGCGCCGACGGCAAACCCGTCGCCGGCGCAATGGTCAGCGTGTTCAGCGAGGCCAAAGACCGGCGCGAAACGGTCTACACCGCGGCCGACGGCAGCTGGGCGATCCGCACGCCCTTTGCCGGCAAGCTGGACGTGCGCGCCCGCGCCGCCAACCTGCAGGACCAACGCGTCACGCTGCAGCTGGCGGCCGAGCAGCGCGCGGTGCAGGACTTCCGCCTCGAGCGCTTCGCCTCGGCCGAAGGCCGCTCGAACGCGCTGTCGGCGTCGGCGCACAACGCCAAGCTGAGCTTCGCCGACGCGGCCGACCGCGGCGCCTTCGTCAGCCAGTGCAACTACTGCCACCAGATGGGCAACGCGCTGACGCGCGTGCCGCGCAGCCACGAGGCCTGGGGAAGCACGATCGGGCGCATGGAGGGCTACTTCGCGATGGTCACCGCCGGCGAGGCGCGCAGCATCGGCGGCGTGCTGACGCAGGGCTTCGACGGCAAGCCGGTTCAGGCGACGCACGACTACGGCGCCACGCCGGAACTCGCGCGCGCCAAGGTCGAGGAATGGCTGGTCGGGCTGCCGACCTCGTTCATCCACGACGCCGATGTCGGCGACGACGACAGGCTCTACGGCACCGACGAAGGCCACGACAAGCTGTGGATCCTGGACCGCAGGACGAACCGCATCGACGAGGTGCCGCTGCCCGACATCGACCTGCCGGCCGGCGGCAAGTTCTCGGGCATGCAGCTGCCGATCGGCATCTTCACCGGCAAGCACGGCCCGCACAGCACCGCGCAGGACAAGAACGGCATCTTCTGGATCACGAACGCGCTGTCGAGCACGCTCATGTCCTTCGACCCCGAGACCAGGGCCTTCAAGACCTACCCGGTGGGCCACGACGCGCTGTACCCGCACACGATCCGCGTCGACGGCGAGGGCATCGTCTGGTTCACGATCGTCGCCAGCAACCAGATCGGCCGCTTCGACCCGAAGACCGAAGAGATGACCGTGCTGCGCCTGCCGGCCAACGGCGTGTGGCGCTGGATCAGCGACCTGCTGCTGCCGACGATCCTCGAGATCTCGAGCTGGCTGCCGGCGCAGAACCTGCTGCTCGACCTGTCGCACCACAAGTTCCTCGGCCACCGGGTGCTGGCCTTCCCGTACGGCATCGACATCCACCCGAAGGACGGCAGCGTCTGGTACGCCAAGCTCTACGCCAACAAGATCGGCCGCGTCGACCCGAAGACGCTGCAGGTGACCGAGTTCGACACGCCGATGAAGGGCCCGCGCCGGCCGCGCTTCGACGCCAACGGCGTGCTCTGGATCCCGTCCTTCGACGAAGGCGGCTTGATGAGCTTCGACACCGCGACGAACCGGTTCGAGGCGATGAAGCTGCCGGTGCTCGCCGACGGCGAGTACGAGGTGCCGTACGCGCTGAACGTGCACCCGAAGACGCAGGACGTGTGGATCACCGCCAACAACTCCGACCGCGTGCTGCGCTACACGCCGGCCACGCGCCGCTTCCAGAGCTACCCGAGCCCGGTGCGCGTGACGGTGCTGCGCGACCTGGTGTTCACGAAGGACGGGCGCGTGTGCTCGAGCCAGTCGAACCTGCCGGCCTACGCGATCGAGGACGGCGTGCCGTCGTTCATCTGCATCGACCCCGAGGGCGCGGACAAGGACCGCGCGCAGCTGCGCGCCGGCGAGCCCACGGCGCACGCGCAGGCCGGCCGTGCGCCGAAGCTCAGTCCAGGCTGAGGCCCGCGGCCGCGACCACCGGCGCCCAGCGCATCGCATCGTGGCGCGTGATCGCCGCCAGCCCTTCGGGCGTGGCGGCGCCGGCCAGCAGGCCCAGCTGGGCGTAGCCCTGGCGCACGGCGCTGCTGCGCAGCGCGTCGTCGACCGCCCGCGCGAGCCGCTCGATCAGCGGCCGGGGCGTGGCGGCCGGCGCGTACAGGCCGATCCAGCTCAGGCCGTCGAGGGCCGGGAAACCCTGCTCGGCGAAGGTCGGCACCTCGGGCAGTTCGGCGGCGCGCTCGGTGCCCGACACCGCCAGGATCCGCAACCGGCCGCTGCGGTGCCAGCCGATCAGCGTCGACATCGCGTCGAGCGTGCAGGCGAGCCGCCCGCCGGTCAGGTCCGCGGCCGCCTGCACGCCGCCGTTGTAGGGCAGGTGGGTCAGGTCGACACCGCTTGCGCGGGCCAGCAGCAGGCCGAACAGGTGCGGCAGCCCGCCGGCCCCGGGGTTGCCGCACGGCGCCGGCACCGGCTGGCGGCGAGCCCAGGCCACGAACTCCGCCAGCGAAGCGGCCGGCACCTCGGGGCCGACCGCGAGCGCGATCCGGAACCGCGCCACCTGCGCGATCGGCGCGAAGTCGGCTGCCGGGTCGTAGCCGAGGCGGCGGTAGAGCATCGGGTTCAGCACGGTCACCGCCATCGGTGCCAGCATCAGCGCGGTGCCGTCGGCCGGCGCATCCTTGAAGGCCGTGGCCGCCAGGCGCCCGGAGGCGCCGGGCCTGTTCAGCACCAGCACCGGCTGCGCGACGGCATGGCCGATGCCGTCGGCGAGCAGCCGCGCCACCTGGTCCGAGGTGCTGCCGGGCGTCAGCGGCACGACGATGCCGACGCGGCCCCGCACCGCATCCTGCGCCCCGGCGCCGCCCGCCGCCAGCAGCGCCAGCACGGCCGCGGCTGCGTGCACGAGCCACCGCGCGCTGCGGGCCCGCGGCTGGCCGATCGGTGGCTGGCGATGGCGATACATTTCGCGCAGGTTCGACCCCGGCGGCGCCCGG
>JAFLDG010000091.1 GCA_017302495.1 Burkholderiales bacterium | reverse complement strand
CGGCGCGCGGCGACTCGACGAACACCGTCCAGTTCAGCGCCGGGATGCGCGCGTGCGCGGCCAGCACCCGCCGGCCGGAGAGATCGCGCGCGGCTTCGACCAGCGGCGGCCCGTTGTCGGCGCCGGGCGCGGCCCGGCCGGACAGCACCGCCGCCACCTGCGGCAGCGCCGACAGCTCGGTCTTCTTCAGCACCAGGCTGATGTCGGGATGGGCGATCAGCGCACCCTTGTCGTCGACCACGTAGGCCAGCCCGCCCTGCCCGACCTGGATCCGCGACACCACCTCCCAGACGAACTTCAGGTTCACGTCGACCGCGGTCACGCCGCCGCCGGCGCCGGCGCGGCGCGCGATCGTCATGTACGGCTCGGTCTCCTTGCGGAACGACACCGGGCTGTAGAAGGTGCCGCCGGCCAGCGCGGCGGTGAACAGCGGCGTGCCGGCGAAGTCGCGCGCGCGGCCCTGCGCCTCCATCGCGAGGCGCGAGACGAACAGCTGCTCGCGGCCCTGCGCATCGATCCAGGCGACCTCGGTGATCGCCTGCGCCTGGCGCAGCAGCTTCAGGAAGTCGATGCGCCGCTGCTCGAGCGGGTCGGCGTCGGCGTCGAGCGCCGGGAAGGTCGTCCAGCCGAGCTGCTGCTCGATGTCGTGCACGTAGTTCTCGATGCGCACCGCCGCCGCCTGCGCCTTCTCGAACTGCAGCGCGACCAGGTGCTGCACGTTCTCGCGGTACGAGAAGTACAGGCCGACCGCGCCGCTGGCCACGAGCAGCGTCGCCACGAGCGCGATGATCAGCGCGGCGTACTTGGGGAACAGCTTCCAGCGCGGCGCGTGGAGCGTCATGCGGTCGGTCGGTGCGTCCCGCGGCGAACCGCCGCCGCGCGGGACGGATCGTGCCAGATCGCGGCCCGGCGGCGCAGAGGGGCGACCCGGGCGGCCGCCCGCCGACCCGCGCACCCGCGGCGCCGAGGCGGCGGCCCCGACCCTGGCCGGGGCCCGCCCCTCACTCGATCACCTCGTCCGCCTGCAGCAGCAGCGTCTGCGGCAGCTTCAGCTCGAGCGCCCGCGCCGTCTTCAGGTTGATCGTGGTGTAGAAGCGCGTCGGCTGCTCCACCGGCAGCTCGCCCGGCGGCGTGCCCTCGAGGATGCGGATCACGTAGTGCGGCAGCCGGCGCAGCAGGTCGTCGATGCGCCAGCCGTAGGCGAGCAGCATGCCGGCGGCCACCTGCGGCCGGTCGCTGATCGCCGTCGGCCAGCGCTGCTGCAGCGCGAAGGCGGCGAGCGGCGCCGCGCGGTCGCCGGTGTTGAGCACCGGGTTGGCGAAGAAGTGCACCGCGTCGACCCGCTCGCGCTGCAGCGCCTGCTTCATCGGCTCGATGTCGTCGGGCTTGCGCAGCGGCACCGGCCTCACCATCACGCCCAGGCGCTCGGCCGCGGCCTCGACCTCGCGCAGCCCCTTCGCGTGCGGCGGGATCTCGGGGTTGAGCACCACGCCGATGCGGCGCGCCCGCGGCGCGGCCTGCAGCAGCAGCTCGAACTGCTTGGTCAGCATGCCGTGGTCCAGACTGCTCAGGCCGGTGACGTTGCCGCCGGGCCGTGCCAGACTGGAGACGAAGCCCTGGCCTTCCGGGTCGCCGACCGCGAACATGACGATCGGGATCGTCTTCGTCGCCTGCATCAGCGGGCGCATCGACGGCGTCGCGCTGCCGACGATCAGGTCGGGCCGGCGTTTCATCAGCTCGGCGACGACGGCCGGAATCTGCTCGGCGCGGCCGTCGTAGCTGGCCTCGTCGACAGCATAGTGCCGGCCCTCGATCCAGCCGCGCTCGCGCATCGCTTCGGTGAAGACGGCGAACGGCGGCCAGCTCTTGATCGGCACGCTGGCGACGAAGCCGATGCGCGCGATGCGCTCGGCCCGCTGCGGCCACGCCGTGGCGGGCAGCAGCAAGGTGGAGCCGAGGATCAAGGGCCGGCGTCTCATGCAATTCCCTCGTGGGCCCGCAGCAACCACGGGTGCGGCAGCCCATGATGCGCCGATCGTGCGCGAAGTTGAAGGGCGTCCGGCCGCCCGCGGCCAAACATCGACAATGCGGCGCATGGCCGAAGTCGGCATCAAGGTCCTGAAGGACCGCCTCAGCGAGTACGTGCGCGCAGCGGCCGCCGGCGAGACCGTGCTCGTCACCGACCGCGGCCGGGTGGTGGCCGAGCTGATCGCGCCGCGCGTGCGCGCCGGCGCGTCGACCGCAGAGCTGCGGCTGGGCGAGCTGGCGCGCCAGGGGCTGCTCACGCCGGCTCGGCGGTCGCTGCGCGGTGCGCCGCAACGCCTGCCGGTCGCGAGCCGCGAAGACCTGCTGCGCGAGCTCGAAGCCGACCGCGACGCGCGGTGATCCATCTCGACACCTCGGTCGCGCTGGCCGCGCTGTTCGCCGAAGCGCGGCAGCTGCCGGATCGGCTGTGGCGCCAGACCTCGATCGCGAGCCGTCTGCTCGAATACGAGCTGATGGTCCGCATCCACCACCGTGGCCTCGGCGCCGCCGCGGTGGCGACCGCGCAGAAGCTGCTGGAGGCCATCGCGCTCGTCGAGCTGGACCGAAGGGTGCTGACCCGCGCCCTGCTGCCCTTCGTGCCCCCGGTGCGCACGCTCGATGCCCTGCACCTGGCGACGATGGACTATCTGCGCCAGCAGGGCCAATCGCTCACCCTGGCCACCTACGACCAGCGCCTGGCCGCCGGTGCGGCGGCGCTGGGCTTCGCGCTCGCCGACTGTTGGCTGGGCCGGCGTGCCGCGTCCGTTCCTGCGCCGCCCCATGGCCCGGGGCCGACCGGCTCACTGGACGACCTCGGTCGCCTGCGCCAGCACCGATTGCGGCACGGTGATCCCCAGGGCCCGGGCCGCCCGCTGGTTGACCAGCAGTTCGAACTGAAAGACGCGCTCGACCGGAATGTCGGCCGGCTTCGTGCCGTCGCACCGTGGCCGCGATCTCGGCGGTGCGCAGCACTGCCGCCGGCCAGTCGATGCCGTCGGACAGCAGCCCGCCTGCCTCTACGTAGCAGCGGCTCGCGTACACCGCGGGCACGCGGTTCAGCGCGGCCAAGCGAACGATGTCGCCCTTGTGCTCGTAGGTGACCGTGTCGAAGAAAACGATCAGGCCGGAAAGGCCTGAAGCGTCAGGCCGGCAGCTTCGGCCTGGCCGCGCATCACATCGAAGGCCTGCCGCATGCTGGGGTTGGCGCCCTCGAACATCACCGCGAAACGCCGGCCGCGCGGCACCACCTCCCGGACCAAGGCCAGCAGCTTGCTGTGATGCTCGTGCGAAGCGTGGGTCCAGCCGGTGGCGTTGCCGCCGGGGCGGGCCAGGCTGGCGACCAGACCCAGGGCCACCGGGTCGCCGCCGACCGCGAACACCATCGGCACCGACGGCGCCGCCGCCTTGACCGCGAGCGCAGGGGGTGTGCCAAGGGCGACGATCAGTTCGCACCGGGCGCGCAGCAAGGCGTCGACCATCGGCCTGAAGTCGGTCGTGGCCGCATCGAAGGTGATGTACTCGACGCTCAGGTTGCGGATCTCCGACCAGCCCAGCTCGGCAAGCCGGGTGAACATCGCTTCGACGGCCGGGTCCGTGCGCGCGGTGTCGTGCAGCACGCCGATGCGCGCCTTGCGCCGCGGCTGCGCGCGCAGCGGTATGGGGGCCACGAGCACAGCCACGCCCCAGAGGCAGAGTCGGCGGCGCCTCACTCGTCGACCTCGCTCTCGGATAGCACCGATGCGCACGGTGCGCAGTCGATTCGCCGGACTCCGGCCTTCGCCTGCGCTCGCAGCACGGCTGTGTCGATCGGCAGCCGGACCGCGGCGACGTCGGCGCCAAGCGGCGCGACGACGCAGCGCCGATCGGCAACAGCGCTCCACCCGTGCGGGGCGGCCGTCACTCGATCACCTCGTCGGCGCGCAGCCGCAGCGCGCGCGGCACCTCGATGCCGAGCGCACGCGCGGTCTTCAGGTTGACGATCAGTTCGTAGCGCGACGGCTGCTCGACCGGCGTCTCGGCCGCCTTCGCGCCGCGCAGGATGCGGTCGACGTACACCGCACCCTGGCGGAACAGGTCGTCGAAGTTGACCGAATAGGTCAGCAGTGCGCCCCCCTCGGCATACGCCTTGCCGCCCGTCGTCGCCGGCGGCAGGCGGCGCCGCAGGCAGGCGTCGAACAACCGCCTGGGGGGCCGGACGTGAACATCGGGTCGGGCAGCACGACGATCGCATCGGCCTGAATCCCGGCGATCGTCGTTTCGATGTCCTCGGCGCGCGGCACGACCACCATCCGGCCGTCGATGCCGATCGTGCGCACCGCGTCGGCCCAGACCCGCGCGAAGTAGTCGTTGGCCGGATTCACCGCGCTGCCCAGCAGATCGATGCGGCGCGCCTTCGGCAGCAGCTCGCGCAGCAGGCCCCCGGTCTTCGGGATGATCTCCTCGCCGAGCAGCGACACGCCGGTGACGTTGCCGCCGGGGCGCGAAAGGCTGGCGACGAGCCCGCTGCCGACCGGGTCGCCGGCGCCGGCCATGACGATCGGCACCGTGCGCGTCGTGCTCGCCAGCGCCCGGATGGGCGGAGTGCCGGATGCGACCAGCACGTCCGGCTGCAATGCCGCCAGCTCCGCGGCAGCAGCGGCTATGCCGGCGGCGGTGCCCTGTCCGAAGCGGAATTCCAGCTGCAGATTCACGCCCTCGGTCCAGCCGAGCTCGCGCAGACGCTCGACGAAGATGCGGTGCACCGGCCAGCGCTCGCCCGCCGGCGGCGGCAGGCTCGCCGAGAGGATGCCGACGCGGGCCACGCGCGGCGCCTGCGCCCACGCGCCCGCGATCACCAGCCACAACCCCGCCGCGCAGCAGACCCGGCGCGACACCGCCGGCGCCGCGGCGGGCAGGGTCACCGGATCACTTCCTGCGCCGCGCCGATGAGCGCCGGCGGCAGCGTGACGCCGATCGCCTCGGCCGCGCGCTCGTTGACGACGAGGCGAAAGTTGTCGGGCAGGCTCAGCGCCAGGTCGCCGGGGCGCGCGCCCTTCAGGATCTTGTCGACGTAGGTCGCCGCGCGCAGGTAGTAGTCCTGCACGTCGGGGCCGTACGACATCAGCCCGCCGGCGCGCGGAAACTCGAGGAACGGCGCGATCGCCGGCAGCCTGTGCGCGGTGCAGAACTCGGCCAGCTGCGCCGAGCGCGCGCGCACCAGCGGCGACGACAGCAGCATCATCGCGTCGGGCTTGCGCTGAAGGCTTTCGGCCAGCTCGGCGTCGAAGTCGCGTTCGTCGCGCACCACCAGCGTGTCGGTGTCGAAGCCGAAGCGCCGGGCGGCGTTCTTCGCCGCGCCGAGCTGCCACGGCCCGGCGCTGGCCTCCCAGAACAGGTTCAGCTGGCGCGCCTGCGGCAGCGCCTGGCGCAGCAGCTCGAACCAGCGCGCGGTGATGCGCCCCTGGTCGAGGAAGATGCCGGTCACGTTCGTGCGCGGCTTCTGCACCGAGCGCACCAGGGCGCTGCGCAGCGGGTCGGTCTCGAGGTCGAGCGCGACGATCGGCACGCGGCTGGTCGCGTGCACCGCGCCGTAGACCGCGCCCGGGCCGGCGCAGAACAGCACCTTCGGCTCCAGCTCGGCCAGGTGGCGCGCCAGGCGCGGCAGGTCGCGCGGGTTGCCGTCGGCCGAGCGGAAGGCGATCGCGTAGTCGCGGTCCTCGACCAGCCCCTGCGCCTGCAGGCCCCGGCGCAGGCCGTCGAGCGGCGCGAGGCCGGTCGCCACCAGCACGCCGACCAGCGGCTTCGCCGCCTGCGCCCGCGCACCGGCACCCAGGCCGAGCGCCAGCGCGCCCAGCAGCATCTCGCGTCGTTGCATGGCGATGCCCCGCGGTTTCATCCGATCACCCGGTCGGCGACGGTTGCAGCCGAGCGCGCGGCCGACGCCGAGACGGCAACGGGAACGGGAACGAGACGGCGGCACGGATCCATGGCGCGAAGGCTACTCCGTCACCCTCGCGGCGGCAAACGCCGCCGCGGCCGCGTCGTCAATGTTGCGGAGGCTTCGGCTCGTCGCTGCCGCTGAAGCGCTTCTCGATCCGCCGCACGTCCTCCGACAGCCGGCCGGCGACCAGCCCGATCAGGTGGAAGCCGAACGCCGGGTTCTGGAAGTACAGCTGCTTGAGCGTGACTTCGTCGATCGCCAGCACGGTTGCCGGCTCGACGCAGCGCGCGGTGAAGGTGCGCCGCTTGTCGGGCGCGAAGAACGCGATCTCGCCGAAGATCTTGCCCGGTTCGATGCGCACGCCGATCTCGACGAGTTCGATCGCGCCGTCGACCAGGCAGTACAGCCGGTCGGCCTCGTCGCCCTGGCGGAACAGCACGGTGCCGGCTTTCAGCTTGCGCGGCTTCATGTACGGCCGCAGCCACAGGCCCGACAGGTCGCTCTGCAACTCCGCAGCGCGGACGCGGCGCGTCAGCCGCATCATCTGCCGCGCGCGGTGGACGTTGATCGGCAGCAGCAGCGACGCGATGATCAGCGTCGAGACCTGCGGGTGCAGCGCGCCGTAGACCACCAGGCCGAGGTTGCCGCCGACCGCCAGCCAGCGCAGCGGGATCATCGTCCTGACCAGCGCGCCGGCCACCGCGAAACCGGCCGCGAGCACGAACGCAAGGTAGGCGACGATGTCACGCGGCGAATCGAGCACCGCCGCGACGTTGGCCTGCGCCTGGGCCAGGAGTTCGGCGATCGACAAGGGAGCAACTCCTCGAACAGCGGCGGCGCGGCGATTCATTCTGCCGCAGCGCCGGGGCCGGGCGGCGGTCCGCGGGCGGGGCAATCCCTGCTGCGGCGGCGCGCGCGGCCGGCTATGGTGCTCGAGCCCGCATCCATGGAGGTCCGCGCCATGACCACCGCCACCGACCTGGCCGACTGCACCGCGACCGAGCTGCTGCGGCTGTACCGCAGCCGCGAGGCTTCCCCGGTCGAAACGCTGCGCGCGGTGCTCGCGCGCGTCGAGCGGCTGCAGCCCGTGCTGAACGCGTTCTGCTGGCTCGCGCCGGACGAGGCGCTGGCCGCAGCACGGCAGAGCGAGCAGCGCTGGCGCGAGGGCCGGCCGGCCGGCGCGCTCGACGGCGTGCCGGTGTCGATCAAGGACCTGATCCTGACCCGCGGCTGGCCGACGCTGCGCGGCAGCCGCACGGTCGATGCGCAGCAGCCGTGGGACGTCGACGCGCCGGCCACCGCCCGCCTGCGCGAGGCCGGCGCGGTGCTGTTCGGCAAGACCACGACGCCGGAGTTCGGCTGCAAGGGCGAGACCAACTCGCCGCTGACCGGCATCACCCGCAACCCGTGGAACCCGGCGAAGACGCCGGGCGGCTCGTCCGGCGGCACCGCGGCGGCGGTGGCTGCCGGCATGGGGCCGCTGTCGATCGGCACCGACGGCGCCGGCTCGGTGCGCATCCCGGCCGCGTTCTGCGGCAACTTCGGCTTCAAGCCGAGCTTCGGCCGCGTGCCGGCGTACCCGCTGTCGCCGTTCGGCACGGTCGCGCACCTCGGGCCGCACACGATGAGCGTGCGCGACGCGGCGCTGGCGATGAACGTGCTGAAGCAACCCGACGCCCGCGACTGGCACTCGCTGCCGAGCGACGACAGCGACTACCTGGCGCGGCTCGATGCCGGCATCGCCGGCTGGAAGGTGGCGTACTCGCCGACGCTCGGTTACGCGAACAACGTTCACCCCGAGGTCGCCGCGGCAGTGCGCGACGCGGCGGCACAGCTGCGCGCGCTCGGCGCCGAGGTCGACGAGGTCGACCCGGGCATCGAAGACCCGCTGCCGATCAGCGTCGGGCTGTGGTTCGTCGGCGCGTGGACGGTGTGGAACACGCTGTCGCCGCAGCAGCAGGCGCTGGCCGACCCCGACTTCGCCGCCGAGGCCGAAGGCGGGTCGAAGTACTCGGCGCTCGATATCCAGCGCCTGACGCTCGCGCGCGGCGCGCTCGGCGCGCACCTGCGCCGGTTCATGCAGCGCTGGGACTTGCTGGTCACGCCCGCGGTCGCGGTGCCGGCCTTCGACGCGCGCCCGGCCGGGTCGGTGCCGCTCGACCCGCAGAACATGCTCGGCTGGACGCCGTTCTCGTACCCGTTCAACCTGAGCCAGCAGCCGGCGTGCACGATCCCTTGCGGGCTGACGAGCGACGGCCTGCCGATCGGCGTGCAGTTCGTCGGGCCGATGTTCGGCGACGCGCAGGTGCTGCGCGCGGCGCAGGCCTACGAGGCGGTGCGGCCGATTCCGCGGCCGCGCCTCGACCCGCTGCCCGGTTGACCCGCCGGCGGTGCGCGCAGTCTACCGGCCTGCGCCGGCACGGCTGGCGCCCGGCGCGGCCGCCGCGGTCGGGAAGACCAGCGTCGACAGCAGCGCCGCACCGACCAGCGCCTGCGCGACATCGGCGCTCCTCACCTGCGTGCGCCGGCCGATCTCGGTGATCACCACCACCAAGCTGGCCGCCGTCGCGCAGCGCCGGCAGCAGCACGCCCAGGCCCGTGGTCGCCAGCGCGATCGTCACCATCAGCGGGGCGTGCACCCCGGGCACGACATGCAGCGCGACCGCGGCGAAACCGATCGCGGGCGAAAGGCCCCAACCGCCGAGCGCCAGCCCGGCCGGGCGGCCGCGGATGCGGCCGAAGTCGATCGCCATGCCGGCCATGAACAGCACCGAGGCCATGCCGATCTGGAACATCACCTCGACGAACGGACCGGGAACGAGCCAGCCGATGCCGTGCGGGCCGACGGCGATGCCGAGCGCGACCTCGAGCACGACCACCGGCAGGCGCACGCCGATCGGCAGCTCGGCGATCAGCGGCGCTGCCGCCGCGGCGATCATCACCACCCGGACCGGGTGGTCGCTGAGGATCAATGCCTTGTCCGCGGCAGCTCCGCACGGCCTGCCGGGACCGCGTCGGCCCCGGCGTGCCGGGTACGCGTGGGCCCCCGCCAAGCCGCTTCACGGCGCCGCCACGACCGTGTAGTGCACGCCGTTCGCGCCGTAGGCCGGCTGGAACCAGGTGTTGCCGTTCAGGTAGTAGGTCTGGCCGTTCTTCACGACCGAGATCGATCCCGCGGGCAGCGCGGCGTAGGTCGCGCCCATCGCGTAGTTCACCGTCGTGGTGGTGGTCGTCACGGTCGTCGTTCCCGGCGCAGCCGTGGTCTTGCCCGCCGCGCCCGCGGCATAACCCGACTGGTACGCGGCGGTGGTGCTGGCCGTTCCGGTGGCCACGCCGGCGGCGTAGGCGCTCTGCGACTGCGCCGCGCTGCTGGACGAGGCGATCGCCGCGCCGGCGGCCATGCCGACCACCGCGCCCGCGGCGGCGGCACAGCCGTAGCAGCCGGTCGAGTAGTACGGCACCGCCACCGGCGGGTGATACACCGGATACGCCGGGTAGGCGGGGTACGCCGGCGGGTGGTAGTAGGTCGCGCCGCCGGGGTAGGTGTGGTAGGCGCCGTAGCCGGCCTGGCCGGTGGTCTTGCCGCCGTACATGTTGGTGTGCTCGGTGCCGCCGTAGACCGAATGCGCGGTGTTGCCGCCGTAGACGTTGCTGTGTTCGGTGCCTTCGCCGGCGACATGCGTCGTGCCGCCGCCCCAGCGGTTCTCGTGGCTCGTCGAACCCCAGCTGTGGCTGGTGGCGCCGCCGAAGCGGTTGGCCGAAGCCCAGGCCGCGGCCGGGTCGCTCCAGGCGCCGAGCAGGCTGCCGAGCAGCGCTGCCGCGGCCATCGTGTGCGCAGTGTTCATCGCAGGGTGCCTCCTCACGGCGCCTTCGCGGCCGGCTCGGGGGCCGCAGCCTTGCGTCCCGGCAGCGGCCGCTTCGGTCCCGGAGCGGCGAAGGCCATCGGCTGGCCGGCCTTGGCCTTGGCGGTGCCGAAGGTCTCGGCGGCGAGCGCGCCGTCGAGCTGCCAGTTCGACAGCTCCAGGTCATGCCGCAGCCCGCGCGGATCGTTGCGGAAGATCGCCCGGATGCGCCGCGGCAGCTGGTCGTCGGCACCGATCCACAGCTGCATGAACACGTCGTTGCTCGCCCAGACGACCATCTCGGTCTTCGTCCCGCCGACCACCGCCGACGGGCCGACGACATAGGCCAGGATCGCACCGTCGCTGATCGCGGCGTAAGGGTCGGGAAGCAGCAGGTCGGTGAACGGGAAGTAGATCGAAGCCGCCTGGTAGGCCTGCTTCAGCGCCGCCTCGAGCGTGGCCGGTGCCGGCGCGACCGCGACCAGATTCGCCGCCGGGTCGAAGGCGACCATCTCGCGGCCGTCGATCACGAACTCGCTCGGCGGCCCGTCGCCGGGGATGACGACCTCGAGCTTGTCGGGCCGCTGCATCACGACCTCGTAGCGCACCGTGTAGACGATCGGCGGGCCGAGCCGGCTCGGGTACCCGTAGGAGGCGATCGCGCCGAAGCTCATCGACTTCGCCGCCGCGAGCCGGTCGCTCGCCGCCTTCAGCAGCTCGACCGCGCGCGCTTCGATGATCGGCCGGAACGGCTTGGCCGCTGCCGGCCGGGCCGGGGTCTTCGCCGCGGCCTTCGGCGCCGAGGCCGCCGCCGGCGCGGTGGACTGGGCCACGGCGGCGCCCGCCGCGGCGACGCCGATCGCGAGCGCCAGCAGCCGCCCGCAGGCGAACGTGACGCCGATCGGGCTCACGGGATCATCCCGCACTCGAACATCTTGTTCGCGATCGGCCCGGCGACCTTGTTCATGAACGCGGTGCGCAGCTGCGGGTCGCTCTTCAGCAGACCCATCACGCGCTGTTCCTGCTCGGACTTCGGCTGCTGCTTCTGCTGCCACAGCTGCTCGCAGCTGGCCGACTGGTACTTCTGGATCACCCGGTCGGCCACCATGTTCATCAGCGGATAGTCGGCCAGCGCAGGGCCGGCGGCGAAGGTCATCGGCACGGCCAGCCACAGGCCCCGTTGCAGCAGCTTGTTCATCACGGCTCCTCTACGTTGGTTGCGGGGAAGTTCACTTCGCCTCGGCGAACGGCAGCGTGCTGGCCAGGCTCACGCGCACGACGTTCTGCAACCGCGTGAGCTGGGCCTGGTCGGCGCCGACGATCAACGTGATGGCGAGATGGGTTCTCATCGGTCCTCTGCTGCTTGCCGAGCGCGCGACTCGCTGGCCTGAAGCCGGCGGCGCCGCCCATTTGACGCGACTATCGGCGCGACGCCCGCTCGGGGCTACTGGACCTTGGTCCCAACGGCGCCGGCGTCAGCGCCCGGCACCGCCCGGCGGAACCATCGCCGCAGCAACGCCGAGGCCGATGTGCAGCAGAGCCACGATCGCCGGAAGAACCGGGCTCGGCGTCTGCATGGCGGCGAGCAGGAAGACCACCGCAGCGCCGAAGTCGTAGACGAGCATGCCCGGGCGCAGCCTCGCGCGCGCTGCCGGCGTGTCGCGCGCGAGCCACCAGTTCGACCCGAGCGCGAGCACCGCACAACCGGCCAGCCGGGCCACGATCGAGCCGGCGGGGTCCAGCGGCTGGCCGACCAGCCAGCCCAGCACCTGCGGGAAGACCAGCACCGCGGCGCCGACACCGATCTCCCCGAGGGCAGCGATCGCGAACAACCGCGCCGCGGCGCCGCGGCCGACGCCTGCCGGATCTGCTGCCGATGCATCGTTCATGTCGACTCCCGCACGCTGCCGCACCGCCGGGCACGGCGCGGCCGCGACCGTGGGCTCGACGACCGCCCGACAGAACGGGCAGAGCGCGTCAGTTCAGGTCGGCGTCCTTCCAGACCTTGGCGCTGCCGATCGACAGCAGGTCCCCGGTCAGGCCGGCCTTGGTCAGGGTGCAGCTTCGGACGTCGCCCATCACGCCGGCGCTGCTGCCGCCGCCGACCGACTTGCCGCCGCCGCCGGCGCCGGCCTGGGCGCCGCCGCCGAAGGTCCAGCCGTTGTCGATGAACTGCTTCATCCGGTGCTCGGGAAGTGGATCAGCCTCATGCTCGGCTCCTGGGTTGGCGGCGCGCAACTATCCGCGTGCTGAGATCGGCGGGCTACTGGACCTTGGTCCCAACGCGCAGCGCCGTCGCGCCGGGCCCGGCGGGCCGCTGCCTATACTGATCCGCGAAACTCGCTGCAGACGACGCACGCACGATGCCGCCGATCAACGGGGTCGACCTGGCGTGGATGGCGATGGCCTCGGCCAGCCTGACTCTCGGCCTGATCCACCTGTTCGTCTGGACCCGCCAGCGCGAGCGGCTCGACTTCCTGGTCTTCTTCGTGCTGGCGGCGGCCGCGGCCGTCTTCGGTGCGTACGAACTGCAGATGATGCGCGCGAACACGCCGCAGGCCTGGGCGGCGGCGGTCCGCGCCGGCCACGTGCCGCTGGCGGTCGTCGTCGTCGCGATCGCGGTTTTCGTCCGGCTGCACTTCGCCGCCGGCCGCACGGGCCTGCTGGTGGCGATCGTCGGGCTGCGCGCCGCGACGCTCGGGCTGAACTTCACGACCGGCGTCAACGTCAACTTCGGCGAGGTCGCCGCGCTCGACCACGTTCCGGTCTGGCCGGGCGAAGTCGTCGCCGTGCCGGTCGGCACCGCGAACCCGTGGACCGTCGTGCCGCAACTGAGCAACCTGCTGCTGCTGGCCTTCGTCGCCGATGCGTCGCTCGCGTTGTGGCGTCGCGGCGGTCCCGAGGCCCGGCGGCGTGCGGCACTGGTCGGCGGCAGCACCGTCGCGTGCATCGCCGCGACCGGCGGGCTCGCGGCGCTGCTGGTCTACGGTCTGCTGCCCTGGCCGACGATCCTGATGCCGGCGTTCGTCGTCGTGCTGCTGGCGATGAGCGTCGAGCTGAGCGGCGACGTGCTGCGCGCGGCGCGGCTGGCGCAGGAACTCGCGGCGAGCGAGGGCCGGCTGCGGGCGGTGGTCGAGGCCACGCCGAGCGCGATCCTGCTCGTCGCCCCGGACGGCACGATCGTGCTCGCCAACCCGCAGGCCGAGCAAACCTTCGGCGTCGCGCGCGACCGGCTGATCGGCCGGGGCGTCGAGACACCCAGTTGAAACGAAAAAACACAGCGCTTACAGCCGGCGACTACGACCTGGTGCGACCTGCGGGGTATTTTTCCAACTATTTCAAACGCCTGCAAGGCGCCATGATCGAACACCGCGAACTGGGCGA
>JAFLDG010000090.1 GCA_017302495.1 Burkholderiales bacterium | reverse complement strand
CCGCGGCCGACAAGCCGGCGGCGGTGGCGGGCGAAGGCGCCGCTGACGCGCCGAAGACGCTGACCGTCAAGCGCGTGCGCAAGGCGGTCGCACCGGCGGCCGGCGGCGAGAGCAAAGGGGAATAAGGCATGCTGCAACCCTCACGTCGCAAGTTCCGCAAGGAGCAGAAGGGCCGCAACACCGGTGTCGCCACGCGCGGCGCGAAGGTGTCGTTCGGCGAGTTCGGCCTCAAGGCCACCGAGCGCGGCCGCCTCACGGCCCGCCAGATCGAGGCAGCGCGCCGTGCGATCAGCCGTCACATCAAGCGCGGCGGCCGCATCTTCATCCGCATCTTCCCGGACAAGCCGATCTCGCAGAAGCCGGCCGAGGTCCGGATGGGCAACGGCAAGGGCAACCCCGAGTACTGGGTGGCCGAGATCCAGCCGGGCAAGGTGCTGTATGAGATCAACGGGGTGCCGGAGACGCTCGCGCGCGAGGCCTTCACGCTCGCGTCGGCCAAGCTGCCTTTGCGCACCACCTTCGTCGCGCGGCAGGTCGGTGCCTGAGCGCGGTCCACGGAGAACATCGCATGAAGACCAGTGAACTTCGCGCCAAGGACGTGGCCGCGCTCGAGAAGGAGGTCACCGACCTGCTGCGCGCGCATTTCGGCCTGCGCATGCAGAAGGCGACCCAGCAGCTGACGAACCACTCGCAGCTGCGCAAGACCCGGCGCGACATCGCGCGCGCCAAGACGATCCTGACCGAGAAGAAGAAGGGGGCCGCCAAGTGAGCGAGACGCAGACCGCTGCCAAGAACACCCGCACGCTGGTCGGCACCGTCGTCAGCGACAAGCGGGCCAAGACCGTCACCGTGCTCGTCGAGCGCCGCGTGATGCACGAGTTGTACGGCAAGATCGTCGCGCGCTCGCGCAAGTACCACGCGCACGACGAGAAGGACGAGTACAAGTCCGGCGACGTGGTCGAGATCGCCGAAGGCCGGCCGATCAGCAAGACCAAGAGCTGGGTCGTGACCCGGCTCGTCAAGAAGGCCGGGCTGGCCTGATCCACCCCGGGGCGCGGGGCCATTCGGTCCTGCGTGCGATCGGCGGGCCGTGGCGCCGGATACTGGTGCGCGGCCCGCGGCGCTTTCCGGCGCCGCCGACCGGAACCATTCGACCGAAGGAGAACAGACGCCATGCTGAAGGTTGGTGACAAGCTGCCCGCGGGCACACTGCAGGAGTACGTGGAAGTCGAGGGTAACGGCTGCAGCATCGGCCCGAACCCTTTCGATATCCATGCGTCCACGGCCGGGAAGACGATCGCGATCTTCGCGCTGCCCGGCGCCTACACCCCCACCTGTTCGGCCAAGCACGTGCCGGGCTTCGTCGAAAAGGCGGCCGAGCTGAAGGCTGCCGGCGTCGACGAGATCTGGTGCGTGTCGGTCAACGACGCGTTCGTGATGGGCGCCTGGGGGCGCGACCAGAACACGGCCGGCAAGGTGCGCATGATGGCCGACGGCAGCGCCGACTTCGCCAAGGCGACGGGCCTGACGCTGGACCTGACGGCGCGCGGCATGGGCCTGCGCAGCAACCGCTACTCGATGCTGGCCGTCGACGGCGTCGTGAAGACGCTGAACGTCGAGGCACCGGGCAAGTTCGAGGTCAGCGACGCGGCGACGCTGCTCGCTCAGGCTCGGGCGCTGAAGGCCTAAGCGCGCGTCCCGGTGGCCGCCGCACTCGCGGCGACCAAGCTTTGACAATGCGCCCGATTCTGGGCCATAATTTGCAGCTTTTCCGGCCGCGGCCTCACGCGGCGCCCGCGTCGATGCGGGCGACGCCAGTGCCGCCGCCGGGCTCAGCCCACTGACAGCCCACACACGGGGCCCAAGACTGACCGGCCGACGCGAATCGCCCTCCCCGGGGCGGCCGCGGCGGACGGGAGAAGTTGGGGACAGGCAATGATCCAAATGCAATCGCGGCTCGACGTCGCGGACAACACGGGCGCGAAGTCCGTCATGTGCATCAAGGTGCTCGGCGGCTCGAAGCGGCGCTACGCGGGCATCGGCGACGTCATCAAGGTCAGCATCAAGGAAGCGGCGCCGCGCGGCCGCGTGAAGAAGGGCGAGATCTACAGCGCCGTGGTCGTGCGCACCGCCAAGGGCGTGCGCCGGCAGGACGGCTCGCTGATCAAGTTCGACGGCAACGCGGCGGTTCTGCTGAACGCCAAGCTCGAGCCGATCGGCACCCGCATCTTCGGCCCGGTCACGCGTGAACTGCGCACCGAGCGCTTCATGAAGATCGTTTCCCTGGCACCCGAGGTGCTCTGACATGAACAAGCTTCGCAAGGGCGACTCGGTGATCGTGATCACCGGCCGCGACAAGGGCAAGCGCGGCACGGTCACCCGCCGCGTGGACGACGACCACTTGCTCGTCGACGGGGTGAACATGGTCAAGAAGCACGTCAAGCCGAACCCGATGAAGGGCATCACCGGCGGCGTGATCGACAAGGCCATGCCGATCCACCAGTCGAACGTGGCGATCTTCAACGGTGCCACGGGCAAGGCCGACCGGGTGGGTATCAAACTGCTGGACAACGGCGACAAGGTGCGCATCTACAAGTCCAGCGGCGAGCAGATCAAGGCCTGAGGTGAGCGAGATGGCGCAAGGACAGACGGCCCGCCTGCAGGCCTACTACCGCGAGAAGATCGTGCCGGACCTGATGCAGAAGTTCGGCTACCGGTCGGTGATGCAGGTGCCGCGGCTGCAGAAGATCACGCTGAACATGGGTGTCAGCGAGGCGGTTGCCGACAAGAAGGTGATGGACCATGCGGTCGGCGACCTGACGAAGATCGCCGGCCAGAAGCCCGTGGTGACCAAGTCGCGCAAGGCGATCGCCGGCTTCAAGATCCGCGAGGGCGTGCCGATCGGCTGCATGGTCACGCTGCGCGGCGTGCGCATGTACGAGTTTCTCGACCGCTTCGTCACGATTGCGCTGCCGCGCGTGCGCGACTTCCGCGGCATCTCCGGCCGGGCCTTCGACGGCCGCGGCAACTACAACGTGGGCGTCAAGGAGCAGATCATCTTCCCCGAGATCGACTACGACAAGATCGACGCGATCCGCGGGCTGAACATCAGCTTCACGACGAGCGCGAAGACCGACGACGAGTGCCGGGCGCTGCTCGCGGCGTTCCGCTTCCCGTTCAAGAACTGAAGGACCCGTCCGTGGCCAAGAAGTCCCACATCCAGCGTCAGGACAAGCGCGCGAAGCTGGTCGCCAAGTACGCGAAGAAGCACGCCGAACTGAAGGCCGTCGCCGACGACGCCAAGCGCAGCGACGAGGAGCGTTACGCCGCCCGCCTCGAGCTGCAGAAGCTGCCTCGCAACGCCTACCCGACCCGGCTGCGCCACCGCTGCGAGCTGACCGGCCGGTCGCGCGGCACCTTCCGCATGTTCGGCCTGGGCCGCAGCAAGATCCGCGACCTCGCCTTCAAGGGCGACATCCCGGGCGTCATCAAGGCCAGCTGGTGAGCGGCCGCCGCGAGCACGAAGCGCAGGCGCAGGCCGAGCAGGAGATTGTCGTATGAGCATGAGTGATCCGGTCGCCGATATGCTGACCCGCATCCGCAACGCGCAGGGCGTGGACAAGCGCTCGGTGTCGATGCCGTCGTCGAAGCTGAAGGTCGCGATCGCGCAGGTGCTGAAGGACGAGGGCTACATCGAGGACTTCGCGGTGCGCGCCGAGGGCGGCAAGAGCGAGCTCGAGATCGCACTGAAGTACTACGCCGGCCGCCCGGTGATCGAACGCATCGAGCGCGTCAGCCGGCCGGGCCTGCGCATCTACCGCGGGCGCGAGGCGATCCCGACGGTGATGAACGGGCTCGGCGTCGCGATCGTCACCACGCCGAAGGGCGTGATGACCGACCGCAAGGCGCGCGCCAGCGGCGTCGGCGGCGAAGTGCTGTGCTACGTCGCTTGAGCAGGGGAGGCAACCGATGTCTCGCGTAGGAAAAATGCCGGTGGCCGTCCCGCAGGGCGTGGACGTGTCGATCTCGGCAGAGCAGATCACGGTCAAGGGCGCGGGCGGGTCGCTGTCGCGCGCCGCGAGCGGCCTCGTCAGCGTCAAGAACGAGTCGGGCAAGCTGGTCTTCGAGCCGGCCGACGGCTCATCCGCCGCAAACGCGATGAGCGGCACGATGCGCGCGCTCGTGAACAACATGATCGAAGGCGTGACGAAGGGCTTCGAGCGCAAGTTGACGCTGGTGGGCGTCGGTTTCCGCGCCCAGGCGCAAGGCACGAAGCTGAACCTCCAGGTCGGCTTCTCGCATCCGGTGGTCAAGGAAATGCCCGCCGGCGTGAAGGTCGAGACCCCGACGCAGACCGAGATCGTCATCAAGGGCGCCGACCGCCAGGCCGTGGGCCAGGTGGCCGCCGAGGTGCGGGCCATCCGTCCGCCCGAGCCCTACAAGGGCAAGGGCATCCGCTACGCGAATGAACGCGTGGTGCTCAAAGAGACGAAGAAGAAGTAAGGGACGCGACCATGACGACCAAGAAGGAACAGCGCCTGCGCCGTGCGCGCCAGACCCGGGTGCGCATCGCGCAGCAGCGGGTGCCGCGCCTGACCGTCTTCCGCTCGAACCTGCACGTCTACGCCAGCGTCGTCTCCGACGACGGGGCGCGTGTGCTGGCGAGCGCGTCCACCGCGGAGCGGGCGGTGCGCGAGCAGCTCGGTGGCCCCGCCAAGGGCGGCAACGCGGCCGCGGCGGCGATCGTCGGCAAGCGCATCGCCGAGAAGGCCAAGGCGGCCGGCATCGACCAGGTGGCGTTCGACCGCGCCGGTTTCGCGTTCCACGGGCGCGTGAAGGCGCTCGCCGAGGCCGCGCGCGAAGCGGGCCTGCAGTTCTGAGCCCGGCAGCGAAGGATTCGACCAAATGGCAAAGTTCACCCCCCGCGCGCAGACCGAAGGCAACGACGACGGCCTGAAGGAGAAGATGATCGCGGTCAACCGCGTGACCAAGGTGGTCAAGGGCGGCCGCACGCTGAGCTTCGCCGCGCTGACCGTGGTCGGCGACGGTGACGGCCGCATCGGCATGGGCAAGGGCAAGGCCAAGGAAGTACCGGTCGCGGTACAGAAGGCGATGGAGGACGCGCGCCGGAACATGGTCCGCGTCGCGTTGAAGAACGGCTCGATCCACCACACGGTGCGCGGCGCGCACGGCGCCTCGCAGGTGCTGATGGCGCCGGCACCGGCCGGCGCCGGCATCATCGCCGGCGGGCCGATGCGCGCGGTGTTCGAGGTGCTGGGCGTGACCGACATCGTCGCGAAGAGCCACGGCTCGACCAACCCGTACAACATGGTGCGCGCCACGCTCGACGCGCTGAAGAACATGACCACGCCGGCCGAGGTGGCTGCCAAGCGCGGCAAGACGGTCGACGAGATCTTCGGCTGATCCCGGCCGAGGCGCGGAGAAACGAGATGTCGGACAAGAAGACGCTGAAGGTCAAGCTGGTGCGCAGCCCGATCGGCACCAGGCGTTCGCACCGCGACACGGTGCGCGGCCTGGGCCTGCGCAAGCTCAACGGCGAGCGCGAGCTCGAGGACACCCCCGCGGTGCGCGGCATGATCGACAAGATCGCCTACCTGGTGAAGGTGCTCTGAAGCGCCTCGACTGCACGGGACCAAACATGCAACTGAACACCCTCAAGCCGGCCGCCGGCGCCAAGCGGGCGCGGCGTCGCGTCGGCCGCGGCATCGGCTCGGGTCTGGGCAAGACGGCCGGGCGCGGCCACAAGGGCCAGAAGTCGCGCGCCGGCGGCTTCCACAAGGTCGGCTTCGAAGGCGGCCAGATGCCGCTGCAGCGGCGGCTGCCGAAACGCGGCTTCAAATCGCGCTCGGCCGGACTCAACGCGGAGGTCACGCTGGCCGACCTGCAGCGCATCGGCTTGGACGAGGTCGACCTGCTCGCGCTGAAGCAGGCCGGGCTGGCGAGCCAGCTCGCGCGCTCCGCGAAGGTCATCAAGCGCGGCGAGATCGCGCGCCCGGTCAGGCTCGTCGGGCTGGCGGCAACCGCCGGCGCCCGGGCGGCGATCGAGGCGGCAGGCGGCGCCGCGCCGGCGCTGCCGCCGGCCGAGAAGCCCGGCAAGCTGAAGAAGAAGGCCGCGCGCGCCTGACGCGCGTCCGACGACAGGATTCACGTGGCGACTTCCTCGGCCCAGCAGCTCGCGAAGAGCGGCAAGTTCGGCGACCTGCGGCGGCGGCTGGTGTTCCTGCTGCTCGCGCTGGTGGTCTACCGGCTGGGCGCGCACATCCCGGTGCCGGGCATCGACCCGGCCCAGCTCGAGCAGTTGTTCAAGGGCCAGGCCGGCGGCATCCTGAGCCTGTTCAACATGTTCTCCGGCGGCGCGCTGTCGCGCTTCACCGTGTTCGCGCTCGGCATCATGCCGTACATCTCGGCGTCGATCATCATGCAGTTGATGACCTACGTCGTGCCGTCGCTCGAGGCGATCAAGAAAGAGGGCGAGGCGGGGCGGCGCAAGATCACGCAGTACACGCGCTACGGCACGCTGGTGCTGGCGCTGTTCCAGTCGCTCGGCATCGCGCTCGCGCTCGAGGGCTCGCCCGGGCTGGTGATCGATCCCGGGTTCGGCTTCCGCATGACGGCCGTGGTCAGCCTGGTGGCCGGCACGATGTTCCTGATGTGGCTCGGCGAGCAGATCACCGAGCGGGGTCTCGGCAACGGCATCTCGATCCTGATCTTCGCCGGCATCGTCGCCGGCCTGCCGAGCGCGATCGGCGGCTTGTTCGAGCTGGTGCGCACCGGCTCGATGAGCATCATCGTCAGCATGTTCATCATCGCGCTGGTGATCGTGGTCACCTTTGTCGTCGTCTTCGTCGAGCGCGGCCAGCGCAAGATCCTGGTCAACTACGCCAAGCGCCAGGTCGGCAACAAGGTCTACGGCGGGCAGAGCTCGCATCTGCCCCTGAAGCTGAACATGTCGGGCGTGATCCCGCCGATCTTCGCGTCGTCGATCATCCTGCTGCCGGCCACGATCGTCGGCTGGTTCGCCACCGGCGAGGGTCTGCGCTGGCTGAAGGACATCTCCGCCGCCCTTTCGCCCGGGCAGCCGATCTACGTGCTGCTGTACGCGGCGATGATCGTGTTCTTCTGCTTCTTCTATACCGCGCTCGTGTTCAACAGCCGCGAGACCGCGGACAACCTGAAGAAGAGCGGCGCGTTCATCCCCGGCATCCGGCCGGGCGAGCAGACCGCGAAGTACATCGACAAGATCCTGTCGCGGCTGACGCTGGTCGGCGCGATCTACATCACGCTGGTGTGCCTGCTGCCGGAGTTCCTGGTGCTGAAGTACAACGTGCCGTTCTACTTCGGCGGCACCTCGCTGCTGATCATCGTCGTCGTGACGATGGACTTCTGGGCGCAAGTGCAGAGCTACGTGATGAGCCAGCAGTACGAGTCACTGCTGAAGAAGGCCAACTTCAAGGCAAGCTGACGCGCTGAGAAGGTCATGGCCAAGGACGACGTCATCCAGATGCAGGGCGAGATTCTCGAGAACCTGCCCAACGCCACGTTCCGCGTGAAGCTGGAAAACGGCCACATCGTGCTCGGACACATCTCGGGAAAGATGCGGATGCACTACATCCGGATCCTGCCGGGCGACAAGGTGACGGTGGAGCTGACCCCGTACGACCTCACGCGGGCCCGGATCGTCTTCCGTGCCAAGTGAGACGGCCCATCGAATCGGAGAATGGAATCATGAAAGTCGCAGCCTCGGTGAAGAAGATCTGCCGCAACTGCAAGATCATCCGCCGCAAGGGCGTGGTTCGGGTGATCTGCACCGACCCGCGCCACAAGCAGCGGCAGGGGTGAGCGTGGACATGCGGCAGCGCCTGCGCGCTGCCGCGTGCCCCGCGAACGACCGCGCGCCTGCAGGTGCGCGGGCTGGATAGAGGAACAGGAAAGTCAACATGGCACGCATCGCCGGCATCAACATCCCGCCGCACAAGCACGCCGAGATCGGCCTGACCGCGATCTACGGCATCGGGCGCTCGACCGCGCAGAAGATCTGCGACGCGGTCGGCATCGCCCACTCGAAGAAGGTGAAGGACCTGAACGACGGCGAGCTGGAGAAGATCCGCGAGGAGATCGGCCGCCTGACGATCGAAGGCGACCTGCGGCGCGAGATCTCGATCAACATCAAGCGGCTGATGGACATGGGCTGCTACCGCGGCCAGCGCCACCGCCGCGGCCTGCCGTTGCGGGGCCAGCGCACGCGCACGAACGCGCGCACGCGCAAGGGCCCGCGCCGCGCCGCCGCCGCGCTGAAGAAGTAAGCCCGCCGCCACCGGAGAACCGATTCATGGCCAAAGCCCCCGTCAACACCGCCGCGCGCCGCGTCAGCAAGAAGATCCGCAAGAACGTGGCGGACGGCATCGCGCACGTGCACGCGTCGTTCAACAACACGATCATCACGATCACCGATCGCCAGGGCGGCGCGCTCGCCTGGGCGTCCAGCGGCGGCCAGGGCTTCAAGGGCTCGCGCAAGAGCACGCCGTTCGCGGCCCAGGTGGCCGCCGAAATGGCCGGCCGCGCCGCGCAGGAGCAAGGCATCAAGAACCTGGACGTGCGCATCAAAGGGCCCGGCCCCGGCCGGGAGTCGTCGGTGCGCGCGCTCGCCGCGCTCGGCATCCGGATCAACCAGATCTCCGACGTCACGCCGATCCCGCACAACGGCTGCCGGCCGCAGAAGCGGCGCCGCATCTGAGTCCCGCCGCGCCCGCCCGGCTTCGGGGCGGGCGGCGGCGAAAAGCTATAATCCTGCGCTTTTTCCGAAGTACCGCTGCGTGCCGGCGCCCGAGCGCCGGCCGCGGCATCGAAGACCACCGTCTGAGCGTCTAGAACAACATCCGCCAGACTCGCGCGGCGCACCCGAGGGTGCCGGCCGCGCCAGAACCCGATCGAAGGAATCCCCGTGGCACGTTACCTCGGACCGAAGGCCAAGCTGGCCCGCCGTGAAGGCACCGATCTCTACCTGAAGAGCGCCCGCCGAGCGATCGGCGACAAGGCCAAGTTCGACAGCAAGCCCGGCCAGCACGGCCGCACCAGCGGCTCGCGCACCTCCGACTTCGGCCAGCAGCTGCGCGAGAAGCAGAAGGTCAAGCGCATGTACGGCGTGCTGGAGCGCCAGTTCCGCCGCTACTTCGCCGAGGCCGAGCGCCGGCGCGGCAACACCGGCGCGAACCTGCTGTCGCTGCTCGAATCGCGGCTCGACAACGTCGTCTACCGGATGGGCTTCGGCTCGACCCGCTCCGAGGCGCGCCAGCTCGTGTCGCACAAGGCGGTCACGGTCAACGGCGCGGTCGTCAACATCGCGTCGTACCAGGTCAAGACCGGCGACGCGATCGCGGTGCGCGAGAAGGCGAAGAAGCAGTTGCGCGTGCAGGACGCGCTGAAGCTCGCCGCCACCGTCGGCATGCCCGAGTGGGTCCAGGTCGACGCGGCCAAGATGGAAGGCGTGTTCAAGAAGCTGCCCGACCGCGACCAGTTCGGCGCCGAGATCAACGAATCGCTGATCGTCGAGTTGTATTCGCGCTGACGGTGGCGCCGCGGTCGCGGCCGGCACGTGCCGGCCAGGCCCGGGGGCGCGCGCCGGGTGCGCCCCTCCCGTTCCGACCCGGCAGACGGTCATCAGCCTTATCGGTGTAACGAGCCGAGGGTATTGAGAGGAAACCGAACCCCATGCAAACCACGCTTCTGAAGCCCAACAAAGCCATCCAGGTCGAGCCGATCGGCGGCAACCGCGCCCGCGTCACGCTCGAGCCCTTCGAGCGCGGCTACGGCCACACGCTGGGCAACGCGCTGCGGCGCGTGCTGCTGTCGTCGATGGTCGGCCACGCGCCGACCGAAGTCACGATCGCCGGCGTGCTGCACGAGTACTCGACCATCGACGGCGTGCAGGAAGACGTCGTGCACATCATGCTCAACCTGAAGGGCGTGGTGTTCAAGCTGCACAACCGCGACGAGGTCACGCTGGTGCTGCGCAAGGAGGGTGAAGGCGCGGTCACGGCCGGCGACATCCAGACGCCGCACGACGTCGAGATCATCAATCCCGAGCACGTCATCGCCAACCTGGCGCAGGGCGGCAAGCTCGACATGCAGATCAAGGTCGAGAAGGGCCGCGGCTACGTGCCCGGCAACCTGCGCCGCTACGGCGACGAGCCGACCAAGGCGATCGGCCGCATCGTGCTCGATGCGTCGTTCTCGCCGGTCAGCCGCGTCAGCTACGCGGTCGAGAACGCGCGCGTCGAACAGCGCACCGACCTCGACAAGCTCGTGATGGAGATCCAGACCAACGGCGCGATCACGCCGGAGGAGGCGATCCGTTCGTCCGCGCGCATCCTGTGCGAGCAGCTGGCGATCTTCGCGCAGCTCGAGTCCGACTGGCAGCCCACCGGCCTGGCACCGCAGGCGCCGCCGACCAACTTCGACCCGATCCTGCTGCGTCCGGTCGACGAGCTGGAACTGACGGTGCGTTCGGCCAACTGCCTGAAGGCGGAGAACATCTACTACATCGGCGACCTGATCCAGCGCACCGAAACCGAGCTGCTGAAGACGCCGAACCTGGGCCGCAAGAGCCTGAACGAGATCAAGGAAGTGCTGGCCTCGCGCGGGCTCACGCTCGGTGCGCGGCTGGAGAACTGGCCGCCGCAGAATCTCGACAAGCGCTGACGCGGCGGGCGACAACGGAGAACGGCACACGCACCGTCACGGGCATCTTGCCTTCGCCGGCAAGACCGACGTGCACCCCCGGTACCTGATCCGGCCGGGGTTCGATAAGGAGAGAAACGCACCATGAGACACCGCCACGGGCTGCGCAAGCTCAACCGCACCAGCGAGCATCGCCAGGCGATGCTGCGCAACATGTGCAACTCGCTGCTGCGCCACGAAGCCATCCGCACGACGCTGCCGAAGGCGAAGGAACTGCGCCGCGTCGTCGAGCCGCTGATCACGCTGGCCAAGCAGCCGACGCTGGCCAACCGGCGCCTGGCCTTCGACCGCACCCGCGACCGCGAGGTCGTGGTTAAGCTGTTCGGCGAACTCGGGCCGCGCTACCAGGCGCGCCCCGGCGGTTACACGCGGATCCTGAAGATGGGCTTCCGCGTCGGCGACAACGCGCCGATGGCCTTCGTCGAGCTGGTCGACCGACCGGCGCCGAAGGAAGCCGACGCGAAGGCCGATGCGCCGAACGAATGAGCGGGCCGCGCGTGTAGTGCGGCTATAATTCGAACTTCAGTCGCGGGGTGGAGCAGTCTGGTAGCTCGTTGGGCTCATAACCCAAAGGTCGCAAGTTCAAATCTTGCCCCCGCAACCACCGTCACAGGCCCAGAGCCCGCCAGCGCTGTGGATTTCCCCATCGGATGGCCGCAACGGTCAAGCGATGGAGAAAAACGAAAGCGGCCAAGCGATGGAGAAAAGTCGCCCCGCATCTCCACGCAGAGGCACGAACTGGAACAGAGCGAGTCACTGACTCGCTCTTTTTCTTAGTGGCGACAACAACTTAGCCATTCCGCTGGCGCAGGCGAGCCAGATCGGACCCGTCCGATGCCCAATCAAGCTGCCGAGAGAATCAGCGCGGCGCTGAACGCCGTCTGCTCAAGCGCATTGAGTCGCCGGCCTCTGGCCCTTGACGAGAGAGATGACACGCTTCGCGCTGGCCGAGCAACGTTGTCGAAACGGGTCATGCGACGGGGAAACGCTGTCGAACTTGGCCAACAGACAGCGGAAGTGCGAGTGCCGCGGACAGCGCAAGGTGGAAATCCACGCCTCGCGGCCACGCCCAAGCGGAATCCGTCAAACGTGGCCATCGCTGGCGGAAACCGCCGCGCCTTGTGGTGGACTGCCTCGATCCCGCGCCTCTGCCACGGCCACTTTCGCCAGGACATGGCTCAGCGCGCGCACGCGTGCGTGGTTATGGCTGAATGCCACCAGGCCGGCGCGCTTCTGGATGTACTTCGCGCCTGCGACCTTCCCCTCGGCCCTGAGCTCTTCGGCTGCGCGGCTGTAAGCCTCTGCGGCCTCCTGAAAACGGCGCTCGTCGTCAAGCGCACCCTTCACCCTCGAGCGCCGGGCCAGCGAACGAACAAACTCGGGGAACCGCTCGCGTGCCGCCCGCGGGCTGATGCCCATGCCATTGCACAGCTTGCGCACTGACACGACTTCATCCGAGGCCAACGCGTCCTCCATCCGCTGCGCCATCTGCTGCCGCGACATCACAGGACGCGCGTAGGGTCGCGGGGCAAGACTCTCCAGTGGCCCAAAACCCTCCACCCCCGCTGCAGCGGTCGAATGGAATCGACCTCGCAGCAGTTCCAGCAAGTCCGCTCGGGCTCGCAGGCACAGCTGGACCAGCATCGACAGGCAGGGCTTGGATCCTCCACGCAGCCAGCTATGAACGGTCGCGCGGGCGAGACCGGATTCCAGCGAGGCGTTGACGACGCTCCCGTTGAACGCCCTGTCCACGACATCCCGCAGGCCGGCCAAGCTGGTCTCGCGGGTTAGCGTGCTGACCTCGAAGTCGCTGAGGGCAAGCAGCCTGCCAACCTGCTGTGCCACCCACACCAGGCTCTCTGGCGCTGGCTCGGGAGGCTCAGCGATACAGGCGAACCCGATGCTTCCGCAGTCGCCGCAGACCGATCTCATTGCAGGGCGACTGTTGACCGGCAGCCGTTCGCTGGCGGCGGCGCCACACCTCCTGGCTGAACGCAGCAGCACTCGATGATCCGGGCAGGCCGTGACGCATTGCACCTCCCAGAGGAGACGCCCGTAGGTCGGCGACTCATGGTCCGCACAGCACTCTGGGCAATAGACGGGACTCTTGCTCTGCACCAGGTGCCGGGACGAGAACAGATGCTGATAGCGCCGCATCGTCGATGCGTCGAGCGGCGTCCGCGTTGCCGACTCCAGGCGGCGCATGAGGAGTGGGCCTACCGCTGCCTGGCCATGCACGTCCCAGAACTTCAACAAGTCTTGCATGCTGAGGGTCTCGGTGCCAAGCGGATAGTGTGTCGGCGCCGATTCAATTTTGAGCCACCGTGCCGACTCAATATTGAGCCAGGGGTGGAAGCCGACATCGAGATCGTCGGCTGTGGATAAGTGTAGGTCCTTGCCTGGTTCGTTGACCTCCTCGA
>JAFLDG010000009.1 GCA_017302495.1 Burkholderiales bacterium | reverse complement strand
TTAGGCTGGAGCAAGCCGACGGCCGCTGGTGGGTCGTCTTCGAGCCGGCGACCTTCATCGACTTCGATCGTCGCGATAACGGCGCCGGTGCGGAGCGATTGAGCACCGAGTGGCGCAAGGCCGAGGACTGGCGTCGCGAACGCTGGGTGCAGAAGTACAACCACCGCTGGTCCGCCATGCTCGACGCCTGGGTCGAGCTGCTCGCTCACGCGCGCGGCGTCTGGCGCAGCGCCTGCGACCTGCAGGACGTCGACGGCATCGACGCGCGCTTCGAACTCGGTCCACGCACTGCCCGCAGCCGTCCAGCCCACGACCACGACTACTTCCATTCGCGGCAGGGTCAGCGATGAACGCCGAAGCAACCTCGCCCATCCTGTTGCCGTCCTTCAGCCTGCTTGAGGAGCCGGCGCTCGCGTTCGCGGCCGGCGCTGCCGAAGCACGGCATCGCCACCCGCTGGTCGGACTCTCTCGCTTTGGCGCGTTCGATCAGGCCTCGTTCCGTCACTACGTTCCTGTCTTGCGGGTCGCCTACGTCGGCCCCCGGTCCGGCGCCGCGCAGGTGAGAGACATGCGCGAGAGCCTGCGCGGCCCCCAGCGCAACACTGACCGCAACAGCTACGCCCAGGCCTACCCGGGCTTCGAGGCATTGTTCGGCGTCGATCTGGTGGGGGCCGAGCAGAACGTCCATGTCGTGTGGCCTGAGGAACTTAACGAACTCGGCCAGGGCGAGACCGTGGCCGACCGCGTGCGCGCCGCCTTGCACCACGCGCTCGTCAGGCTCGACGCCGTGCGCGAGCAGTTCGACGTGGTGCTGGTCTACTTCCCGGACCGATGGCTGCCCCACCTGCGCACACAGGATTTCGACGCCCACGACGAGCTGAAGGCCCTGGGCGCGCAGCGCGGCATCCCGACCCAGGTGCTCAACGACAAGTCGCTGCGGTTCGACAACCGTGGAGCTCGCGCCTGGCGGCTCGCGATCGCGCTGTATGCGAAGGCAGGCGGGACGCCGTGGAAGCTTGCGCCCATCGCAGGCATCCCGGAGGACACGGCCTACATCGGCCTGGCCTACGCGATTCGGCATACCTCGAGCGAAGCCCATTACGTGACCTGCTGCTCCCAGGTGTTCGACATGGAGGGCGGGGGCATGCAGTTCATCGCCTTCGAAGCGAACGATGCGATCGCCGACGAAGCGGAGGCCCGGCGCAATCCCTTCCTCTCGCAGGCGGACATGCGCGCCGTCCTGACGCGCAGCCTGCGCCTGTACCTCGAAGGCCATGCCGGCCGCCTGCCGCGCCGGCTGGTCATCCACAAGACCACGGGCTTCACCGACGGCGAGCTTCGCGGCGTCCTGGATGCGACGCAGTCGATCACCGAAGTCGAGTGCATGGAGATCGGTTCCAGTTCGGCATGGCGCGGCGTCTGGATGGTCGAGGCACCGGACAAGACGCCTCCCATCCAAGCCGCGCGCTTCCCAGTGCCGCGCGGGACGGTGGTGATGACATCCGGCACGTCGGCGCTGCTGTGGGTCGCCGGTAACGCCCCGTCTGCCGTCGGCGGCAGGGACTACTTCCAGGGCGGCAAGAGCATTCCCAAGCCCATCGTCCTACGGCGCCACCTCGGACGCGGGCCCTTTGACCTGCTCGCGACCGAAGCGATGGCGCTGGCGAAGATGGACTGGAACAACGACGCCCTTTACGACCCGCTGCCCGTGACGATCATGTATTCACAGCGGCTGTCACGCACGATCTCGAATGTGCCGAGCCTGCCCGGCCGCAGCTATCCGTATCGCCTGTTCATGTAGCGTCGACGAGGCCAGTACCGATCAGTCGCGGTTCACCTTGCCGGGGCCTATGTGCTCCAAGGCGAACTTGTCGGAGTCGCCGGTCGCGTCAGCGACGACCAGGCAATGCGCGCTTGGCGTCCAGCCGATCGTCCCGACCTCTCGGAAGTCAGCCGTAAAGACGCTGCGCTCCTTCCCCGGGCCGCCGCCCAGGCGTAAGGGCGTCCCGGGCGGCATCGGGGCACCGCGCCACGAGATCCCGCTCGTGTATTCAGTCGCGGCCCAAGCCTGGGTCGCCTGCGCGCCGCCCGGTCCGTTGAATTCGACCCACAGCGGGTGCGATTCGGGAGTCGGCCAGTCCAGCGCCGCGGACAAGGCCACCACCTCGTCCGACGCAAGCCAGCCGATCAGACCGCTCATCGCGTCAAAGGTCGCGCCCGTGTCCGCAACGGCGCGAATCGCACCGAGGCGCGACCCGAAACCCGCCTGGATCAGCGTCGCGGCGGCGATCGATAGTGTGCCGGTCTCCAGTGCAGCGACCGCGTGCGCCCGAGGGTAGTCCGAAAGCTTCACCTCGTCCGAGAACAGGTCCTCGTGCGCCTCGCTACGAACCCGTACCGCCTCCATCGCCCAGGGGAGGTTGTAGACGAAGGCCTGCTCGATGAACTGAATGGCCTCGTCGTTGTCCTCGGACAAGGCACCGGTCACGGGCTGACCGAGAAGCCAGCGCCTGAGCAGAGGCTTCCAGCCGTCAATCAGCCTCTCGGGCTTGAATGGCACGATTTCGAAGGCGATCTCGGCAAACGCAGCAATCGCCTCGACCGCGTCATCGTGCTCGCCCAGGTCGATGCTGACGTTGGCCGTGAGCAGCAGGTGCTCGAGTTCTGGCGCGCGCTCGTCTAGCGCCTTGCCCGCGGCCAGCCCCACGCCCGCCAGGAAATATCCCCGCCGTTGCGTGGGCGTGCTGTTGCGCCAGACGTATCGGGCACGAGCGTGCAGTCCCTTCGGCAGCGCCTGGCGTATCCCCTCCTTGTGGCGCGCGAGGCGCCGCAGGAACAGGGAACCCACGAGGATCTCGTCCAGCTTAGCCTCGACCTCGGCATCGAGCACGATGGAGTCGCCAAGCAGGCTGAAGATTGCCGTATCCAAGTTTGCCAGATGCTGATTCCACCGCTGCCGCGCTTCTGCAGACTCCTCGGGCGTCTCGGAGGCGAGCACCGGGAACTCCCAGGCGGCCTGGCCGGCGACGTACTCGAGCACAGCTCCGATATCGCGGGTGCCCAGCTTGTTGGCCATCCGGCTGAGCAACGTGAAGATCAAGCGCAACAGGCCGCTCTCCATCTCCCGGCCGCTGTGGTCCGCAACCAAGTGCAGCCAGTCGTTGCGCCGCTGCCGGTGGTTGTCGAACATCGGATACAGCACGAGGCCTTCGGCGTCGATGTAGGCGCGCCCGGCCCGTCCGACGACATTGCGGAACTCCGCCACGTCGAGCAGATCGCGGCCGCGCCTGACGCCGCGGAAGACCAGACAGGTCGCGGCCAGGTTGAGCCCCTGGGCCAGCGTCGGCGAGGACACCGTCACGCGGAGCACCCCCTCTCGCAGCAAGCGCTCGACCTCCTTGCGGTACGGCGTGGGTAGGGCGCCGTGGTGCACGGCGACGCCGAGCTTCAAGCAGGCGAGGATGTCATGGTCGGGTCCGAACCACTCGGAACCGACAGCCAGCGCCCTCGTCAGCGCGGACGGCGCTTGCTCCAGCACCGAGTCGATGTGGCCGCGCTTGTGCATCTCAATAATGATCGCTGCCAACGGCAACACCGAGCGGCGCATTGGGCAGAAGACAAGGACGGTCTGACCATCTTCCACAAGGCGCCAGGCCGTCGCGATGCACAGCTGCGCCTGATCGGCCGGGAACAACTTCCTGGCGCGGCCACGCGACGGCTTCTTCGCGACCACGAATCTCGGGATGAAAGGCTTCTCGTCGCCGACGTTGACGTTGAGCTGTGCGTGCTGACCCTTCCAATCCACCTCGCCGAAGCGCAGCCGCGTCGGACGCCAGTCGTCCTTGATCAGCCCGTCGGGGTGATCGCGTGTCAGCCAGCCGGCGAAGTCCTCCAGCTGGTCCCCATCGGGAAGAATCGCCGACAGGCACACGATGCGCCGCTGGGCTGCATCGGGCCGACGCAGCAGGCGCTGGATCTGAGCCTCGTAGCGGACCTCGCGCTCGCCCACGCCGATCATGTGACCTTCGTCGAGCACGATAAGGCCGACGTCGTCCAGCAGCGTCGGGTCGCTGCGCAGCGCGAAGTCCAGCTTCTCGGGCGTGGCGACGACGATGTCCGTTAAGCGCAACGCGTCGATGTCGGCGCCGCTGGCACCGATGCTTCCATACAGGCTCGAGACGGACTTGCCCACGGGCGCGAAAGTGCGGCGCAGCCCGACCTCGGTCTGCGCCGACAGCGCGCGCAACGGCGTGACGAAGACGACCCGCCTGCCTCGCGCCAGACTGGCCAGGATGCACAGCTCCGCGATGCGCGTCTTGCCAGCGCTCGTCGGCAGCGACAACACGAGGTTTGTCCCGGCATCAAGAACGCGGCGCGCTGCCTGTAGTTGCGATGGCCAGAGCTCTATCTCGGACCGGCTTCTGCGGTAGAGCGAAGCGATGAAGATCTTTCGCAGCCGCACCCAGTCGCCGACCTCGGCACCGGGTGGCCCGGCGAGCGGCAACACGGCGTGAAAACTGGTCTCCCAGAGACCGCCCAGCAAGTGGATCGCCAGGCGGTGACACCACCAAGCTGTCACAAGCTCGAGGTCTGCGGCGACCTCGAGGCCACGCTGCAGGCGTTCGCGTGCCGACTGCAGCAGGACCTCGTCCCCGCGCTCCAGTGCGAGCAACACGACCGCGAGCGCGCCCATGTAGTTGTCTTCCACGGCGATAAGGACGGCATCGACTCGTTCGTCCGACTGCTCTTCGCGGTCCGCATCGGCGGCGTTGCCCATTGCGTCGAGCCGGTGCAGCGCGGCAACGAGCGCGTCGTCGCTGCCTTGTCCAGCGGCGAACCATTCGGCGATGTCCCCGGCGAGGCCGTCGAGGTCGCGGAGCATGAGTTTCGCCAGCCCTGTCTCCATCGTCGACAGGTTCGCCTCGGCGAGTCCCTTGTGGAGCAGCGAGTAGGCCCGTGCCGAGTAGCGGCCCAGGTGATACGCCGCCGCGGCGACGAGCCGGTGGAAGTCGCGCTCCGCTTCGTCTGCTCCGCGCGCAACGACGGCTTCGAGCGCCTCGGCGGCTACCTCGAAGGCCTTGCGCGCCGTCGCGGCATCGCCACCCAACTCGGTGTAGCGCAGACCGTGCAGCAGTAGCGAGTAGCCGTAGGACAGCAGGTCGTCCGACAGCTCTGAACCGAAGTTCGGCGCCTCCTGCGGCAGCAGGCCATCGCGCCAGATCATGCCGCGCGCCTGCCCGCGCGCGAGCAGCCGGGCGCGGAAGCCCGGCACCACAGCCGCGTCGATACTGGCCCTCAGTTCCTCGAGCGTCGCAGCCACTTACTTGCCCACCGCCGCGAAAACCGCCTTGATGAAGTCCTGGTGACCTTCGACGTGAAGGCCGACGTAGTGCTGGGGCACCGGACCTGCATACGCCTGCAGGTTCGTTTTGAGGAGTTTCAAGGGGTCATTGCCAGAGAACGTGAACAGCATGTGCGAGACCTGCGACGGGCGAATGCCGTCCCTGAGCTGCGCCCGGTCCAGCGCATCGCCCAGCGCCGTGTCGCCGGCCTCGTTCGAGCGGTCGGCAACAAACGCAAGTGCGTGCGGGGATGGAAGGCCGTTGTTAGCCGAGAGCGCGGCCCTTGCCTCATCGATAACGGCCGTCCGCATCCCGCCGCGACTCTTCACTTCGGCCTTCAGGATCTTCAGCGTGCCCTTCGGGTCCAGGTTGAAGGCAAGCACGTCCTCACCGCGCATCGACATATTGCGATGATCCTTCCAGCGCAGACGCTTGATGCCAAGACTGAAGGGAGTGGCCTCATGCACAAAGGCGTTGCAGAGGATCTCGCCGAGATCGCCGGAGCGGATGGATGCCTGCGTCGGGAGCTTCTGCTCGACGTGCATTGCGGCGGCCTGTTTGCCTAGCTTCCTGAGCAGACCCGCGATGCGCTTCGGGTCCACGTAGTAGTTTGGGACGGCAGCGGCGACGGCGCTGACAGCGTATACCTGTTTCGCGGCGTCGACAGTCAGCCGGCGCAACTTGTGCTTCGGAGTAGGTTCCTCAGTTTCCACGCACCACTTCGCAAAGTCGATCATGTACCTCCCACTTTGGCTCCGCCGCTCCGCCCTCGGCTGGCATGGAACTCAAGCGCGCAGTCTTACAAGGTGAAGCGTGATTGTCCGGTACCCTGACCGGCCCTGGATAAGGATGCAGCGTGGGAAGCCCGAGAAGCCGGGGCAACATGCACACGACGCTGCGGCTATCGGACGAAAGTGTCGATGGCAGCTCTTTGCAGAAGCCGACTTCAGTCGCCTCTATCGTGAGCAACACAGATCGTCTAGTGGGAAGTTTCGCGCAGCAGCACCGTCTGTCCAGACTTGGCCGTCCGCGTCGATCCTGAACTACCGCTTGCGGATCCCGACCCAACGCCGAAACCCCCCACACAAACGCCCCATTCTGCGCAGCAAGACCTTGCTTGCGCTCCTACCCTTCGGTCACGCGCTCAACAGAGCACCGTCGCAGTCACCGACCCGAAGGAAGCGCCATGTTCTTCGCCGCACTCACAGTCAGACCGAACGACGCAACGCCAGTCAGCCAGGGCTCGTCGGAACCGGCGCAGCCCGGCACCATCGAAACCCGCCTCTGGCTGGAAGAGCACGAGTGGCTCTACGACCTGCTGCGCAGTGAGCACAACGTCTCGCCGACCTTCCGCTTCCCGGACCTGATCAGCGCCTGCGTGTCGCTGGTGTTCCTGCATGACGACGCAGCCGCGCGCATCTTCGACTTCCTCGGCACACAGCTCGTGCTGCGCCCGCCGCTGACACCGCGCCGGCGCGAAGCGATGTGGCTGCCGCAGTTCGAGTTGCTGCTCGCGCTGCAGCGCTCGCCGGCCAACCGCCACCCCAACCCCAAGTTCCAGCTCGACCAGCTGACCACGACCTGCGTGGCGCTGTGCCGCCAGTTCGGCGACGCCGATGCGCTGGTGCTGCGCCAGGCCAGGTTGAACATGGCCGACCGGGCGGCGCGATGGCGAGGGCCGCGGTCCGGCTGAGCCGATTCGGCCAAGTCGTCCACACCGATCGCTACTCCACCCGCTGCCAGCCACCCCTGGCCACCCGAAGCTCTACTCGACTCGACCCGCCCTCGCCGGCACGCCGTCCGGCTGACCCGAACCAGACCCTGGCCGCACCGCCGGCCCTGACCTCGTCGCCCGCCCGGTGCCTCGCGGCCCGCGGGTGTTGCCGGTGTCTCGCGAACCGCATCGGGTTGAGCCATGCAACTGCTGCTTCTTGTCGGATGGGTTCTGTCGTTATGTATGCCGCTTCGCGCCAGGGCCTGCTGGGACGAGGCGGCGCAGCACCATGGCGTGGAGGCTGGTCTGCTCTACGCGATCGCCCGTGTGGAGTCGAGCCTCGACCCGAAGGCCGTCAACCGCTCGCACCTGCAGCGCACCGGCTCCTACGACATCGGGCTGATGCAGATCAACAGCTCGCACCTGCAGCGCCTTGCCCGGCACGGCATCACCGAGGCGCAGCTCTTCGACCCCTGCACCAACATCCAGGTGGGCGCTTGGCTGCTGGCCGACGCCTTTGCGCGCCACGGCGTCACGTGGAACGCGGTCGGCGCCTACAACGCGGCGTGCAGCCAGCTGCAGGGCGAAGCCTGCAGCAACGCACGCGCCGCCTACGCCTGGAAGGTCTATCGCCGGCTGCCTGGACACACGGCACTGGGCAGCGGCCCGGAGATGCCTCGTCGCACGGCACCGCCGGTGGTACCGGCCGACACGCCGATGCGGATGGCCGCAAGGGTGGCGCCGTGAGTCACGCGAACCGATGCCGCCTCGCGCCCGCCTGCACGCAAGCAGTTCTCCCCTACCCGCCTTCACCGCGCCCGCCACGGCCCGACCCGTTCTTCCCTCAACGACCGATTCATTCCTGGAGGTTTTCATGAGCAACGCATTCGCCGCTTTCGTTTCACCTTCCTCTTTGCGGACCGCGCCACGTCGGCCGCTGGTCGCGCTGTCGCTCCTGGCGCTGTTGGCCCTCGGGCTGGGCGTTGCCTTCCCCGGGCATGCGCTCGACCTGGTCAAGTTTGTCGGCATCGCCGGGCCGATGACCGCTGCTCTGACGCAGATCGCCGCGCTCGGCCCGGGCATCAAGGCGCTGGTCGGCTTCGTCGGCTTCGTGGTCGCGCTGATCTCGCTGTCGGCGCTGCGCAACTTCGGGCCGGTGCTGTTCTACGTCGGCCTGGCCATCTTCGCGGCCGTCGGCCTGGTGATCGCCGGCGCCATCATGGGCGCGGTGATCTGAGGCCGCTGCGCACCACCGTCGGGGGGCCGCATGCACGCCGACACCTACATCCCGCGCCGACTGGACGACCAGTGGAAGATCGGCTTCTGGGACGTCGACGTCGCGGCGCCGATCCTCTTCGGCCTGTTCATGGGCTACATGTCGGGCTCGAAGCTGTCCTTCGCGCTGTGCCTCGGCGCCGGGCTGCTGGGCTCGCGCTGGATCGCGCGCATCAAGGCCGACAAGCACCCGGCCTTAGCGATGCACTGGCTGTACTGGCACCTGCCCACCAGCCCCATGACCGCGATGCGCGCGACGCCGCCCTCGCACATCCGCCGCATGGTGGGCTGAAGCCTGCACGGACACGCCATGGACTTCGACCGGCTCAACGGCGACATCAAGGACATGCGCCGCCGCAACCGCGGCCTGGGCCTCGCGATCGGGCTGCTCGCCGGGGGCCATCTGCTCGCGCTCGTCGCCATCCTCAACCTGCTGGGCACGGCGCGCACGGTGATCGTGCCGCCGTCGATCAACAAGTCCTTCTGGGTCACGCGCGACAAGGCCAGCAGCGAGTACCTGGAACAGATGGGCAGCTTCGTCGCCTGGCTGGTGCTCGACGTGACGCCCGCGACCATCGACTGGAAGAAGGACATCCTTCTCGGCTACGTCGAGCCCGAGCAGCACGGCGAACTGAAGACCCGTCAGGAGCTGGAGGCCGCGCGGCTGAAGCGCATCAACGCCAGCACCTTCTTCCTGCCGCAGCAGCTGGTGCCCAGCGAGGACACGCAGTCGGTGGTGGTGCGCGGCCGCCTGCGCACCTTGGTCAATGGCCTGGAAACCGCCAACGACCTGAAGGCCTACCAGGTCGAGTTCGGCTACGGCGGCGGGCGCATGCACCTCAAGACCTTCAAGGAGTTGGCGCATGTGGCCCCGTAGAGATGTTGCAGGTCGCGCGGTGTGCATGGCCCTGGTGTCCGGCCTGTCGCTGCCGGCCCTGGCGCTGCAGGTGCTCGACGCCCGCGACGGCGTGGCCATCGAGGCCATCCTGTCGATCAAGGAGCCGACGCGCATCCGCATCGAGGGCGCCCCGATCACCGACGTGTTCGGCAACATCCATTCGAGCAGCTGCGGTGCCGGCAACGCCGCAGGCACGACGGCAGGCATCGTCGCACCGGCCACGAACCCGGGCGGGGAGGTCGTGCTCGAGTGCGACCGCGACAAGGGCGAGATCTACATCCGCCCGGTCGGCGATTCACCAAAGCCGGTGAACCTGTTCGTCTCGTCGGCGCACGCCACCTACACACTGGTGCTGCGCCGCGCCGACACACCGGCCGACACCATCGTCATCCGCGATCGGTCGCAGCGCACCGCGCCGGCCAGCCTGGCCACAGGTCCCCAAGTTGCGTTCGGTCCGTCGAGCCCGTCGGCGCACCACATCCGCACGATGAAGGCTCTGCTGGTGGCAATGGCCTCGGACCGCGTGCCGCCGGACATCCGCGTCGATGAGCTGCACCAGCCGATGCAGCTCTGGGCCGAGACCCGCTTCGCGCTGATGTCGCGCTACGAGGGGCGTGGCCTGGTGGGCGAGAAGTACCTGTTGAAGAACATCGGCCAGGCGGCGATGGTGTTGTCGGAACAGGAGTTCGACCGACCCGACAGCAAGGAAGGCGGCCAGGTGCTCGGCGTGTCCGTCGAGAACCACAACCTGCGGCCGGGCGAAACCACCCAGGTGTTCGTCATCCGGCGCGGAGGCCAGCCGTGAGCGGGGCATTCGGCAACCCCTCTGCCAAGCTCAAGGGCCTGGGAGAACGCCTGTCGCCGCGTCAGCGCCAGTACGCGCTGATGGTCGCCATCCTCGCCGGCGGCGTCGGCCTGCTTTGGATGATCTTCGCGTCCACCGACAGCGCCAAGCCGGCCGGCGCCAGCAAGCCATCGGCATCCGCGCCGGCCTCGGTGACCCACATCGGCGTGATGCCACCGGGCCAGCAGGTCAACCCGGTGGACCAGTGGGTCGGCACGGCCGGCAACAAGCTGGCGCAGTACGAGAGCGAGCGCGAGGAGCAGGGCCGGCTAAACAGGGACCGGCAGGCCTTCGAGGCGAACACGATGAAGCGCTTTGCCGAGCTGGAGCAACGGCTGAGTTCCGCCGCGCAAGCAGCACAGGCGCCGGCTGCTGCGCCCACGCCGCCTGTCGCCGCGCCGGCGTTCGTTGCCGCGCCGCCAGCAGCCAGCTTCCCACCGCCGCAGCCGCCGGCCGCGGGCCGCCCTCTGCCGGCCACGGGCATGCCACCAGGTCAACCGCCGATGCCGATGGCGCCTCTGCAGTCAATGCCGGCGGTACCGGTGCTGAGCCGCATCACCCTGGCCGACCGATCTGCTCCATCCGCCGCCACCGTCGCGGCGCCAGGCACCGCAGGCCCGACGAGCGAAGCGCGCACGATCTCGACCTTCCTGCCCGTCAGCTTCACCCGCGGCACGCTGCTCGGCGGGCTGGATGCGCCCACCGGCGGGCAATCGCAGTCGAACCCGCACCCGGTGCTGATCCGCCTGTCCGACAACTCGGTGCTGCCGAACCGCTTCCGCGGCGAATACCGCGACTGCTTCGTCGTCGCCGCGGGCTACGGCGACATCAGCGCCGAGCGCGCCTACCTGCGCACCGAAAGCCTGTCCTGCGTGCGCGCCGACGGCGCCGCGCTCGAGGTCAGGATTCAGGGCAGCGTCTACGGCGAGGACGGCAAGGTGGGCATGCGCGGCCGGCTCGTCACCAAGCAGGGACAGATGCTCGCCAACGCCTTGCTCGCGGGCGTGGTCAGCGGTATCGGGCAAGGCCTGGCGATCTCGTCGACCAGCTACAGCACCTCGGCGCTGGGCACCGTGGCGACCGCTTCGGGCAGCGACGCCTTCGTCGCCGGGCTGGGCACCGGTGTCGGCAAGGCGCTGGACCGGCTGGCCCAGTACTACATCAAGCTCGCCGAGAACACCTTCCCGGTGATCGAGATCGATGCCGGGCGTGAGGTCGATGTCGTCATCACCCGCGGCGTGCGCATCGATGTGCCGATGGCGGGTTCCGGCGAACGCATCTCGCGTACCGATGCTGCACCGGCCGCGCGCTACCAGGAGGCTACAGACGATGGCAACTACTGAAACCCCTCGCCGGGCGTTCGTTGCGCTGCTGCGCGGTGCCGTCATCGGCATGACCGCTGCGACGGCACTCGCGGCCACGCCGGACGAGGCACGGCTGCTGGCCGCGCTGAAGAAGGCGCACCCCGGCACGCAGTTCAGCCAGGTACTGCGCTCGCCTGTGGCCGGCATCTATGAAGTCTGGATGAACAGCAACGTCGCCTACGTGTCGGCGAAGAGCCCGCGTTACTTCATTTTCGGCCGGGTGTTCGACACGCAGTCGATGCGGGACCTGACGGCGCCGAAGCTCGCGCTGGCGGCACAGGGAGCGGTGTCGGGTGGCGCCGAGACGCAAACGGTCGGCGCCGTGGAGCCCGTGAACTTTGACCAGCTGCCTTTCGCGGACGCGATCAAGACGGTGCGGGGCAACGGACAGCGTCGCATCGCCGTTTTCAGCGACCCTGCGTGCTCGTTCTGCAGGCGCCTGGAGCCGGAGCTGGCGAGCCTGAACGACGTCACGGTCTACACCTTCCTCGTGCCGTTCCTCGGGCAGGCCCGGCCGGTCTCGATCTGGTGCGCAGCCGACCGCGAGCAGGCCTGGGAGCGCTTCATGCTGCATGCGGACGCGTCGTTGCTGAACCCGACAGCGAGCTGCGATCACCCGCTGGAGCGCAACCTGGTCCTGGCCCAGCGCCTGGGCGTGCAGGGCACGCCCACCCTGCTGTGGGCCGACGGGTCGCGCATCGATGGTTATGTCGAGCGCAGCGTGCTCGCAGCGCGGTTGGCACAGGTGGCGAGGGCGAAGCCATGAACGTGCACCACAGCGCTGCGCTGCGGGTAGGCGCATTCGCAGGCGCGATCGCTTTGGCGGGTTGCACGAACATGTCGGGCTTGAGCGGAAGCTCGAGCTTTTCATGCAAGGCGCCCGAGGGCGTGATCTGCGACTCGGTGTCGGGCAACTACGCCAACGCGGTGCAGAACAACCTGCCGAGCCAGAAGCCCCGCAGCGTTGCCCTGGCCACCAAGGAAGGCACCGCGACCGCTGCTCCTGCGGGAACTGGAGCTGTGGTCTTGCCTCTGCGCCCCACCCCAACGGCAGCTTCCGCGGCGACGCCGATGATGCCCGCGCGTTCCTCGGCACGTGTCCTGCGGCTGTGGTTCAAGCCTTGGGAAGACGCCGACCGCGACCTCTACGACCAGGGATTCGTCTATGTGCAGATCGACAGCGGCGGATGGCTGATCGAGCACGTGCAGCGCCAGATCCGCGAGGCCCACGCACCGCTGCGCCCGCCGCCGCGCGGCGCACCTGCCGGCGACGGCAAGGAGCCGCCTTCGCCGGCGCCCTTGTCGAAGAACCTGCCCCGACCCGCTGCGGCCGACACCCCGCTGCAGGGCTGGGCGCCGCCAGCCGCACGCCCGGACAGCACCGACTGACGAGACAGCCATGCCATCCACCGTCACATCGCCTGGGCTCACAACGGCCTCCCATTCGCGCGCGCCGTGGCTGGGCTTCGGCACAGCGCGCGACACACCGGCCGAACAGTTCGCCGCCTGGCTGCCCTATTCGGCCTACCTCGCCGACGAGAAGCTGTTCGTCAACCGCGACAGCCTGGGCTTCATGCTGGAGCTGATGCCGCAGTCCGGCGCCGACGAGCGCATGGCCGAGGTGCTGGTCTCGTTGTACTCGACCTGCCCACCCGGCACCGGCATCCAGTTCCACCTGTTTGCTTCGCCCCATGTGCGCGAGCAGCTGCGCCGCTACGCCAACCTGCGCGTCGAGGACGCCGACCAGGCCGACAAGGCCAAGCACTGGGGCCGACCGGCGCGCAACGACAACCTGTTCCATCGCTTGGCGCGCCAACGTGTCGGCCACCTGCTGCAAGGCGCTCAGCACTCGTTGACCTCGGGCTTCCACTACACGATCCGCGACTTCCGACTAATGATGAGCGTGTCGCTGCCCGGCAGTGCCGCGGCGGCCGAGGACCTGGGCCGGCGCGACGAGTTGATGGCGCTGCGCGAGTCGATGGGCTCGACTCTGCGATCGGCCTCGCTGCCAAACCGCGTCTGCGATGCGGCGGACCTGATCAACTGGTGTGCGCTGTTCACCAATCCCGACCGGATCTCGCAGACCGACGCACCCGACCTGCACTACGACGACGGGCGCGAGATCCGCGACCAGATCGTCGATTTCGACACCATCCAGGACCCGCGCCCGAGCGGACTGAGGCTGTGGAAGGAAGGCAGCGACGAGGCGCTCGAGGCGCGCTTCTACTCGATCAAGTCCTTCCCCGAGCGTTTTGCGCTGTGGCAAATGGGCTCGCTGATCGGCGACCTGATGCAGCCGGCGCTGCAGTACAGCGCACCCTTCCTGCTGACCCTGGGCGTGCACGTGCTCGACCCGAACGTCATGAAATCGGTGGTCACAGCCAACCACGTGCGCGCCACGCAGAACGCGCGCAGCAAGATGGCCGAGGTGATGCCCGATGTGGGCAAGAAGCTGCAGGACTGGACGGCCGCAGCCAACGCCATCGACATCGGCAGCAGCCTGGTCAGCCTGTACCACCAGCTCGCCATCTTCTCGCCGCCGCACAAGGCGGTGGCGGCCCACGAAACCGCCAACGCGATCTGGCGCGGCCGGGGTTTCCAGCTCAACGCCGATGTCTACATGCACCGGCAGGCGCTGCTGGCGAGCCTGCCGATGACGCTGTCGGAGCGTTTTCACAAGGACCTGGCCAAGATGCGCCGGGTCTCGCGCAAGACGATGGCCAATGCCATCCACCTGGCGCCACTGATCGCCGAGTGGCGAGGCACGCGCACCCCTGCGCTGGTCTTCGGCGGCCGGCGCGGCCAGCTGATGACGCTGGACATCTTCGACAACGACCTGGGCAACTACAACTTCGCGATCATCGGCGCGCCCGGCTCGGGCAAGTCGGTGCTGATGAACGAGATGGCCTGGTCCTACCGCGCCATCGACGCCAAGGTCTGGATGCTGGACCTGGGCCGCTCCTTCGAGAAGCTGTGCCGCAAGGCAAAGGGCAGCTACATCGAGTTCAAGCCCGATGTGGACATCTGCCTGAACCCGTTCACGCACATCGCCGATATCAACGAGGACATCGACATGCTGGTGCCGGCCATCTCGAAGATGGCCTCGATGTCGCGGCCGCTGGACGAGGTCCAGTACAAGGCCATCTCGGCGATGGTGCTGAAGCTGTTCAAGGCCTATGGCAACGACCTGACGGTGACCGCGCTGCGCGATGCCTTCAAGGGCGGCACGATCGAGGAGTTGGGTGCCGTCAACGACCCGCGCATCAAGGACCTGGCGATCATGCTCAACCCCTATGCGCGGGGCGGCCAGTACGAACGCTTCTTCGAGGGCCGCAACAACATCGATTTCGGGAACGACTTTGTCGTCATCGAGAACGAGGAGCTGAAGCGCCGGCCCGACCTGCACGCCGTCGTCAACATCCTGCTGCTGCACCAGATCACCGGCGAGATGTACCTGACGCGCAACCGGCGCAAGGTGCTGTTCATCGACGAGCTGAAGCAGCAGCTCGGCGATATCGGCGCCGACGATCCGGTCAAGGCCGCGGTGGTCGAGGAAGCCGCACGGCGCGCGCGCAAGTACGGCGGCTCGCTCGGCACTGCCACGCAAAGCGCCGACGACTACTACGGCTCGGCGCAGATGGAGGCGGCCTTCAACTGCTCGGACTGGGTTTTCCTCCTGCGCCAGAAGCCGGAGTCGATCGAGATGCTCGACCGCAAGGGACGCCTGTCGATGGACGAACCGAAGAAGCGGCTGCTGAATTCGCTGCGCACCGAGCCCGGCGTGTTCTCGGAGGTCTACATCTCCTCGCCGGTCGGCGAAGGCGTGGCGCGCAACATCCTCGATCCGGCGACGCACCTGCTGTTCTCCAACAAGCTGGAGGACAACGCGCCGATCGACGAGCTGCGGGCCCAGGGGCTGAGCATCGACGAGGCCATCGCCGAGCTGCTGCGGCGCAGGGGGCATGCCGCATGAGCCAGGGCGTGAAGGCATTGCTGCCGATCGCGGCCTTGGCGCTGCTGATCGTCGGCGCCGCGCTGGCGGCCTATGACCGCCTGGTGGTACGTCCGGGCCAGGTCATCGGGCTCGTTGACGTCGGCGAGATCTACCGCCAGAAGGAGGCCGAGTTCATGCTGCTGCTGACCCGGGCCGGCTCGGACGGCGAACGCGACAAGGCCTTCGCGATGGCACGCAGCTTCTCGCAACGGCTGCCGTTGGCCCTGGAGGAACTGCCGCGCGATTGTGGTTGCCTGGTGGTGCTGAAGAGCGCCGTCGCCGGGCCGACACCGCGCACGCTGGACCTGACCGCGCAGCTGCGGCGCAAGGTGGAGGCGCCATGACCAGCATCGCCGGGCGTCTCGCGCGCCATTTCACGGAGTTCGCACACCACCTGCGCGAGCGCTGGTTCCTGTACCTGCCGGTCTTCGCAATCTGGGGCTTCGCCTACCTCCGGCTGTTCGTCGATCCGACGCCGCGTGTGCCAGTCCTATTCAACTGGACACCCAGCCTGCCGTATTGCGTGGCGCTGGTGCGCTACGGTCCGCACGAGTTGCAGCGCGGCGACTTCGTCGTCTTCGCGTTCGCCGGCGAGGCGCGCAACGCCTACCCCGGCCTGAACGGTCAGCCGTTCTTCAAGATCGTGCGCGGCCTGCCCGGCGACGTGGTCACGGTCTCCGGGCGGGTCGTGGCGGTCAACGGCCAAAGCGTCGGCACCGCGAAGACCCATGCCTTCGACCGCAGGCCGCTGGACCCGATCGCGCCGGTCGTGATCCCGCCGGGGCATTACTACGTGCAGGGCACCAGCACGGACTCCTTCGACTCGCGCTACCGCGCCAGCGGCTTGGTGCGTGCCGAGCAGGTGCTCGGCACCGTGCTGCCGCTGTTCTGAGGAAAGGTGATGGCGCGTCGCTTCATTCGCCCTGCGTTGGTGGTCGCCATGATGAGCGCCGGGGTTGGCACGGCGACGGCCGGCGTGGAAGCCATCCCCGACGACATGCCGATGCCCGACTACCTCGGTCTGTTGGGCCAAATCTCGCCGGCGGCGCAGCGCGGTGCGCAAGCCTACCTGCTGGCCTTCGAGCAACGTTGTGGCCGGCCCTTGCGGACAGCACAACTTCGGCAGGCCATGGCCGACGGAGATGGCGACCCCGTGCTGATGGCCATGATCCGGGCGAGCCACCTGCGCGACGCCTCGGCGCTGGGTCCCTTGGGCGAGCGCATCCGCTGCGAACAAGGTCCCGCGCGATGAGACACCTCGCAATACGGCTCCTGCCCCTCGGACTGGCCATGGCAGCAGCCAGCGCGTGCGCCGCCGATCTGGGCGTGCTGGGCCCGACCTACGGCATTGCCGAACCGCATCTGCTGGACTACATCCAGCAACGCCTGCGCGACCAGGAACGCAACGGTGAGCTGCAGCGGCTGATGCGAGAGGCCCAGTCGCGCGGCATCGACGCGGTGAAACACCCAACACCAGTGCTTGGCCTGCGCGCCACCGAGACCGCCCGCAGCTTCTACGTCGACCCGAGCTTCACGCTCGACCGAAACATCGTCGATGCGCATGGCCGGCTGCTGTTCCCGGCCGGGACACGCACGAACCCGCTCGACGTGGTGTCGCTGTCCAGGCAGTTGCTGTTTTTCGACGCCCGCGACAGCCGGCAGCTGGCGCATGCGCGCACGCTGATGACGCGCTACGAAGGCCATCTCAAGCCGATCCTCACCGGAGGGTCGTACCTCGAGCTGATGAAGGCTTGGCAGCGGCCGGTGTATTTCGACCAGCAAGGCACGCTGATCCGGCGCTTCGGCATCCGACAGCTGCCGGCCCTGGTCTCGCAGGACGGCAGGCGGCTGCGCGTCGATGAGTTGGCACTGCCATGAAGCGCCTGCACCCGCTGTGTCGCCTCGCGCTCTGGCTGTTCGCGTGCCTGACAGCGCCTGCCTCCCTTGCCGCTGACAGCTTGACCTGCACTGGGCGTTTTCCGAACCCGATCACCGACATCTGCTGGAGCTGCATCCTGCCGATCAGCATCGGCAGCGCGACCATCGCCAACTTCGGCGGGCAGGAGGACATCGCCAACCTGCCGAATCCTGTCTGCAGCTGCGGCGTCAATCCGAGCATCGGTCTGTCGATCGGCTTCTGGGAGCCGGCCCGGCATGTCGAGGCCGTGCGCAAGCCCTTCTGCCTGACATCGCTGGGCGGCATCGATCTCGATCCGGGCATCCCGGCGCCGGCCGCCGCACGCTTCACGCGCCCCGAAGGCGATGGCGACGGCGGCAGCTTCTACCAGGCGCACTTCTACGTGAACCCGATCCTGTACTGGCTGCAGGTGGTGACGGACTTTCCCTGCCTGGAACGCGGCTCCTTCGACCTGGCCTATCTGACCGAGGTCGACCCGCTGTGGAACGACGACGAGCTGACGCTGATCCTCAACCCGGAAGCGGTGCTGTTCGCTAACCCGACCGCGGTGGCCGCCTGTGCCGCCGACTGCGTCGCGGCCACTGCCGGCTTCGGCATTGCCGAGTTGTTCTGGTGTGCCGGCTGCCAGGGCGGGATCTATCCGCTGAACGGCCACGTGCCGTACCACATGGGCGGCGTTCGCACTGCCGCGCTGATCGCCCAGCGTCTGACCGCCAAGATGCACCGCCAGATGCTGGCCTGGGGCCGGCACGGCAAGCCGGGGCTGTGCGGTCCGTACTTCCTGCCGGCGATGGACAAGACCGCCTACAAGACCCAGCTCACGTATCCCGTGGCCAACACGGCCAAGGACGGTGGGCGCTGCTGCCAGCCCTTCGGCCGCAGCACCATCGTCTGGGGTGCCGGTAGGGAGTATCCGGTGCGCGGCGAGGACTTCGCCTTCATGTTGTTCCGCAAGAGGAACTGCTGTGTGGGCTTCTGATCGCCGCCCGGCTCGATGCCGCATCGTCGCCGCGGTCGTGCGGGCGAGCGGCGCGATGGCGCTGGCGGGCGCCGCGTTCGGCCAAGTCCCACTCCCGGTGACGGACGCCGACATCGAGCGCGCCCGCCAAAGTCATCGCATGCCCACGGACGCCGAGCTGGCGCGCGTGCCGCTGCCTGCAGCGCCGCGCACCGACGCCCTGCCCCAGCCCGTCACAAAGGCGCCTATCGACCTGGAGGCGCTCGCCAAGGGCTTCGACGCCAACGCCGATCAGCCGGCGCTTGCCGCCGCACCGCGCTCCACCCTACTGGTCTTCGTCAGCTTCGCCATGCCCGAGGCCACGATCAGCCGGCTGCTCGACCAGGCCGCGCGCGCGGGAGGCACGCTGGTACTGCGAGGCTTGGTCAATGGCTCGATGCGCGACACCGTCGAGCGCATGCAGCGCCTGATCGGCGAGCGCCGCGTGGCCGTGCAGATCGATCCGCAGGCCTTCGACCGCTTCTCGATCGTGCGCACCCCCTCCTTCGTGCTGGTACGCGGCGGGGCTTCGGCGCAGCCTTGCAGCAGCGGCACTTGCCTGGCCAACGACCAGTTCGTGATGGCCGCAGGCGACGTCAGCCTGGACTACGCGCTGAGCTTCTTCGAACGCTCGGCACCCGCGATGGCCCGGGACGCATCGTCCTTCCTGCGACGCATGAAGGGAGCCCCACGATGAACTTGCGCAAGGCCGTCATCTGGTTGAATCTCGCCTGCTTCGTGACGACCCAGACGGCGAGCCTGGCGGGCCCGCACGACGAGGGCGTGGCCGCCGGTCGGGCCGCGAACCCGATTGCCCGAGGCGGCATCACCGCGCCAGGCGCCAGCGCGGTGGTCGCTGGCTACTCGACGGCGCCGCCGGAGCGCTCCTATTACCGCCAGCCCGATCTCGCGGCCCAGGGCAGCGCGCGCCTGGCCCTGTGCGCGACGATGCCGAGCGACCCGGTCTGCCAGGCGCTGACCGGTGCACAGGCCTCCGCCAACACGCCTCGGCCCGCCATCACCGCGGATGATCCAGCGGTGGCCGCAGCGCGCGCCATCGGCCGCAGTCCGTCCAGCGTGCTCGGCAGTCTGGCGAGCTACTACAGCGGCTGCACCACCACCGTCAGCAACCTGCCCGCCAGCACTGAGATGCGCAGCTGCCTGCGCCATGTGGGTATCGGCAACTACCGTTGCACCCGCTCGCTGACGGTGTCGACCGAGCGCAGCAGCAACTGCACGCCCGGCGACTGGTTTGCCCACGCAGGGTCCGGCCGCACCGCCATCGACGTGCAATGCCTGCCCGACCGGCCGGAGACGGCGCAGCACATGCGCGTCACGCGGGACAGCACGCCACTGGCGTTCTTCGACGTGAACATGAGCGTGCCGGCGCTGTTTCCCGAGCGCGTCGCGGTGCTGCCCTCGGGCTCGGCCATCTGGGTGGCCGACAAGCGCTGTGACGGCTCGCAGTGCTCGCTGACGGCGATGATTGCGGCCGAGTCTCGCGACGAATGCAGCGGCAGCGTGGATGCCGGCTACACCTGCACCCGCGTGCCACCGTTCCTGCCGACCTACGCCGCGTGCCGGCCGGGCACGCAGAGCGGCGACAACATCCAGGACGCCGTCTGCCACTGGGACACCGGTTGCACGACCACGACGCTGGAGGACACCCGCTGCTATGCACCGGCCGGCGGCAGCGGTTCCTACTTCGGCGTCGACATCACTGGCACGTTCCCCGGTGCCTACTGGAACCTCGACAGCGAGCGAGCGGTGTCCGGCTGGGCCATCAATCCTGGCTTCGGCGCCATCCCGACGATGCGGCTGGCCTACACACTGCCGGCGACGACGCTGACCACCAAGGACCAGTGGATCGACCAATGCCCTGCGTTGGTCGCAGGGGGCCGATGCACTGCCAGCACCGCCGAGATCTGCTCCGATGGCCCGGCGACCAAGGTGGTCGACGGTGTCACGCTGACGCGCGACTGCTGGGAGTACACGAGCACGATGAGCTGCGACGGCGCGCAGTCCGCCGACCAGTGCGCCCCGCTGGTCGCCGCCGGTTGCACACCGCGCAGTTCCATTTGCAGGCAGACGAACGCGGCGACCGGCGTCTGCGAGGTCTACGAGGACGGCTACAGCTGCCCGGTGCCGGCGCAGAGCGTCACGACGGCCAGCAACTGCCCGTCCGATGTCTTCTGCCTGAACGGCAATTGCTTCGACATCCGCGCCCCGAACGACCCGGACTTCGCGCGCAGCATGTCGCTGCTCGAAGCGGGCCGGGAAGCCGGCGTCTATTTCGACACCGACCGCATGCAGGTCTTCAAGGGCGAGGACAACCGCTGCCGTGACCGGCTGTTGAAGGACTGCTGCTACACCGACGCGGCAGGTGCGGGCATGAACAACCAGAGCCTGCTGGGCGTGGGCTCCAGGCTGGTCTACGACGTGCTGATGAATGCCAGCAACCGCGAGTTCCTGGTCCAGGGCATGTCGGCGCTGCTCAGCGGCGCGGGCTTCAACGGCAGCTTCACGAGCTATGGCGTGACGGTCGCCGTGAACGGTACGGCGCTGCCTGCCGGCTCGGCCGTGCTCTATGCCGGCGAGAGCGTGGTGCTGGCCTTCGACCCCTGGTCGCTGGCCATCGCGGTGGTGATCTACATCGCCATGTCGATGCTGTCCTGCAACGAAGTAGAGGGCAAGCTCGCGATGAAAGAAGGCGCCAAGCTGTGCCGCACGACCGGCACCTGGTGCTCGTCGTGCATCCGCATCCTCGGCCGCTGCGTCTCGTGCATCGAACACACGACCTCGAAGTGCTGCTTCAACTCGGTGCTGGCGCGCATCGTCAATGAGCAGGGCCGGGCCCAGGTCGGCAAGGGCTGGGGCACGGCGCAGGATCCCGACTGCTCGGGTTTCAGCGTCGCACAGTTGCAGACGCTGGATTTTGCGGCGATGGATCTGTCGGAGTTCTACGCCTCGCTCGTGCCGACGCTGCCGAATGTCGGCGCCTTGCAGGCCCAAGGCGGTGGACGGATCCCGAACTGCTACTTCGGTCAGGGCAGGTGCCAATGAAGCTTTGTCGGGTCCTCGCCCTGGCGGTGGCGCTTTGTGAGGTCGGCAGTGCTCACGCACAGCATCGCTTGGCCGTGCGTGATGCGAAACAGCTGCTGATCGCGGCCCTCGATGCGCCGAGCGGCCAGGCGCAAGGGGTGCTGGCGGGTGAGGTCGCCGAGGCCATCACGCAGCGCTTCCAGGGCACGACGCCGATCTACATCGACGTGAGCACCGAGCGGCGCTACGCTCAGGCGGGCTGCAGTCGCCTCAAGGTCAGCTTCTGGCAGGACGGCGTGCAGCTGCCCGGTACGCCGTCACCGCGCCGCCAGACCATCGACTTCGGTATCGACTTCTGCCGCGACGGCCGGCCGCCGAAGTCGCTGTTGTGACGGGCCTGCTGATGAAGGTCATCCCGGCCCTTTGCGCCTTGCTTGTGGCCGTGGCGTCGAGCTTCGCGGCCGAACCCAGTGCGCCGCTTCGCTACTGGGCCGACAACTGGCGGGGCTGGCACTTCTATGAGGACCCCGAGCCGGAGTTCGAGCATCGAGCGCCACTCCCATCGCGACTCGCCCTTCCTCCGTCGAAGCCGGTCCCCACCCGGCGCGCCGAGCTGATCGAATTCGAGCGGCTGCAGAAGGCACTTGAGGAGACACGCCACATTGCCGTCATGCGCCCGACCGAAGCCAATGTGCGGCGCTACATGGAGCTGGAGTCCCAGGTGGTGTCACGCGCCTCGACCTTCGCCGACATGGCACAGCGCATCGCCTGGGCTTCGCCGGAGCTGGACCCTAGCCTGCAGGGACGACCGGTCAACGCCAAGGCGCTGGAAGTCTTCGATCAGTTTCAGATGGCGCAGCGCAGCGAATCGATTGGCGCGCTCGGCCGTGACCACGTGCTGCTGTTCTTCTTCCGCGGTGACTGCCCCTACTGCCATGCCTTCGCGCCGACGCTGCAGGCCTTCCAGGCCCGGTACGGCATCCGAGTGGTGGCCGTCAGCGTGGACGGCGGTCCGATGCCGGGTTTTGCGGACGCGCGCCGCGACAACGGCATCTCGCGCACGCTGCAGGTCAGCCAGGTGCCGGCCGTGTACCTCGCGCAACCCTTCACCGGTGTGATCACACCGATCGGCTTCGGTGTGCTGTCCGAAGCGCAGTTGCTGGAGCGCATCGCCATCGTCGGGACCGCCCCCTCGATCGGCGCGGCGCCGCTCGCCGGTCAGCAGGCCGTTGTAAACCGAGGAGCGCCATGAGCCCGCATCCAAGAATCCTCCTGCGGCGCACGACTGCGACAGCCGCAGCCGTCGCCCTCGCTCTGTCGCCGCTGCCGTTGCAGGCTGGCGACCTGAATGCCGAGGTGAACAGCATGTTCGACAGCCTCGGCGCGATCGGGAACTACACACAACCCGGCGCCTTCCGCGGCCAGACCTTCAACACCTACGCCGGCGGCAACCTGTTCATGCGCGCGCCGAACAAGGTCTACCAGCTGACCGCCGTGCAGTTTCCGAACGCGAAGGCGGGATGCGGCGGCATCGACGTGTTCGGCGGCGCCTTCTCGCACATCTCGGCGGCGGAGTTCAAGAACATGCTGCGCAACATCACCGCCGCACTGCCGGGCATCGCCTTCCAGCTCGCGCTGGAATCGGTTTCGCCCTTGCTGGGCGGGTTGACCAAGTGGGCCAAGGGACTGGAGACCTGGATCAACAACGCGCGCATCAACTCCTGCGAGACCGCCAAGGCGATTGTCAGCACTGGCGCGGAGGCGCTCGGCTACAGCGCGCAGGAGGCCTGTTCCGACCTGGCGATCGAGATGGGCCTGGAGCCCGACCGCGATGCGGCCCGACGCCGCTGCGCGACCGATCGAAGCAACATCCTGAACTCGGCCCGGGCCTCTGCCGACCCCAACCTGCGCAACAAGGCCCCCTTCGTCGGCAACCTGACCTGGAAGGCGCTGCAGCGCGCCGGCGCCTATCTCGACGACCCCGAGCGCGAACTGATCATGAGCCTGGTCGGCACGGTGATCTTCTACCCAGAGAACGCCGCGCGCGACCCCGAGCCGATCGCTCCGACCATCACCTCGATCAGCCATCTGCTCTACGGCCAGGCCGCCGGCGCTGGCGGCAACGTGACGCAGCACCTGCTGCGCTGCAACGACTACGTCAACTGCGACGTCGTCACCCTGGACGTCGCCTACAAACACACGCCGTTCACGGCCCGCGTCGAGACCTTGATGCGCTCGATCGCCGACAAGATCGCCACGCGCGCGGCCATCCCGAACAACTCGCCCGAGGTTGGCTTCGTCAACCAGACCACCGAGCCGGTCTACAAGATGCTGTCCATCGGCGCGACCATTCCCGGCTCGGGCCTGTCGGACAGCCTGATCGGCCAGTACCGCGACGTGATCGCTGCCGACTATGCCTACGTGTTCCTTGAGCGCAACCTGCGCGTCGGCATGGGCGCGCTCGACAAGGACTACACGCTGCAGCAGGCCCAGCGCGAACTCGCCAACCACGTGCGCCAACGCGCCCAGGCGATGCTGCTGCAGCTGGCGCAGGAGAAGAACCTGCTGTACCAGAAGGTCGGCTCGTTCCGCGCCGTCGCCAGCCACCTGGAACAGCTCGAACGGCAGCTGCGCTCGAGCATGCCGCAGCATGTGCTGGACATGCTGGGGCAGCAGGCCGCCTTCGTGTCGCGATAGCGGCACGGTGCGGGACGCGCCATGTGGGAGATCTACGCCTACCAGAACTCCGACAGTCTGTTCGGCATCTTCAACGCGGCCGCCGCCATCCACGCCTCCAGCGATTACATGGCCGCCGTCGCGGCGGTGGCCTTCTGCGGCTTTGTCGCGGCGCTGATCGCCTATGCCTTCGCCCCCGAAAAGCTCCAGGGCTGGAAGTGGCTGGCGACCGTGGTGCTGGTGTTCTCGGTGCTGATCGTGCCGCGCGTCACCGTCGGCATCGTCGACAAGACCGGCGGCTCGGCCGTCAAGGTGGTGGCCAACGTGCCCTTCGGCGTGGCCCTGCTCGGCAGCCTCACCAGCACCATCGGACACACGCTGACTCAGCTTTTCGAGACCGCGTTCCAGGTGATCGCAGGCGCCGGCGGCCTGCCGAGCGAGCTGAGCTACGAGAAGAACGGCCTGATGTTCGGAAACCGCCTGATCCGCGACACCGGCGGCGTCGTCTTCCAGGACCCGGGCTTCCGCACCGACCTGATCAACTACATCCACAACTGCACGATGTATGACCTGATCGATGGCAGGGTCGATCCCGGGGTCTTCGCCGCGTCGGACGATGTCTGGGCACTGATGGCGACACCCAATCCGGCGCGCTTCACCACCCTTACCGGCGCCGCAGCCGCGGTCAATGTCGACACGTGCCCGAACGTCTACCTCAACCTCAACGCCCGGCTGCCAGCGCAGATCACCCGCCTCCAGGGCAAGCTGGCCTTCCAGCTGAATCCGACGCTGCCCGGCGCGGCCGCGGCCGCGGTCATTGCCGGCCAGATCCAGCAGGCCTACGTGAAGAACAACATCGCCACGGCGGCGGCCACGGCGGCGGACCTGATCCGGCAGAACGCGGTGCTGAACGCGATCGAGGACACCGGCAGAATCATCGGCCAGAAGGTCAACGATCCGGCCGCGATGGTGCTGGCCGTAGGCCGGGCCCAGGCCGTGGCGCAGCAGAACGCCACCTGGTTGAATTACGGCAAGGTGGCCGAGCAGGCGCTGCCGGTGTTCAGGAACGTCATCGAGGCCGTCACCTATGCGCTGTTCCCGCTGCTGGTCCTGCTGCTGCTGCTGACCAGCGGCCGGGAGACGATGATCGCCTTCAAGGGTTATGCGGCGATCCTGATCTGGATCCAGCTGTGGCCGCCGCTGTATGCGGTGCTGAACTACATGGCGTCGATCTACGCCGCCTATGACCTGGCTGCCGCGGCCGATCTAGGGACCGGTGTCAGGGCGCTGTCGCTGCAGACGGCATCGACGATCTACTCCCGTGCGATCTCCGGCGAGGCCGCGGTCGGCTATCTGGCGATCAGCATCCCGTTCATCGCCTGGGCTGCGCTCAAGCGCATGGAGAATTTCGGCACGGCGCTGGTCGGGGGCTTGTCGGGTCTGCAGAGCACGCTGTCCGGCACGACGGGTGCTGCGGCCGTCGGCAACGTCGCCCTGGGCAACGTGGCGATGGACCAGTTTCAGCTGGCGCCGAACCGCACTTCGGCGTTTATGAGTTCATGGCAGAACGACCTGACCGGGAACACGTTCTCCTCGAATGCACTCACCGGCCGCACGGCCGTCAGCCTGTTGAGGAACCAGGGCTACGCGTCCCGGGTGGTTTCGATGCGGGTGTCGGAGCAGGATGTCAGCGATGCCAGCCGAGAGGTCGTCACTGCGCGGGGCGAGGCCGTGGCTGCAAGCAACGAACGCTCGGCCGCGCTCACGGAGGCCTTCACACGCGGGGTGACAAAACTGCGCTCTTCGCGGGAAACCACGGGATCCACCTCCAGCAGCTTCGAGCAGTGGGGTGAAACGCTCAATCGACTGGATCAGATCACTCAGAGCATCGCCAGCACGACCGGACTGTCCCAGGCACAGGTCGCCCGCATCGCGCTTGGTGCCTCCGCTCACCTCGGCGTAAGCACGCCATTTGCGGGGATTCAAGGCAACGCCTCCGCCGACAAGAGCTATTCCTCCAGCCTGTCAGCCGAAGAACGAAAAGTCCTTGGTAGCATGACCAACGAGCAGATCGCCGAGTTCAAGCAGTTCGGTGACCGTGTTTCCCGGGACAAGAGCTTCGCAACCTTGATCGCGAGCGACACACGGGATGGTCGGGACATGTCCTCGCGACTGGCTGCAACGACATCACGCTCGGAGCGTGCCGACGCCAGTCTGGCTGAACGCACCGCCTTTGCTGAGCGCGTTGCGACGGCGTACGAACGCGGCGAGGTCATTTCGATCGACATCGCGCAAGACCCCTACAACCTCAGCATGTTCACTCGGTACGCCGAGCAGTATGGCGGCACCAGCTCCGCGGCCCGCACCATGATGGAGGCGGAACTGGCGCGCCAATCACCAAAGCCGAATCGGGTGTTTTCCGATGCAAGCGGCATCCCGAGTTCCTTCGAAGAAGTGCGGACTCGTCACAACGAGACAGCCGTAGATCCTGCGCTTGAGCGGGACGTGTCCGCGCAACACGGACAGAACAGGAGCAAGGTGGTGCAGTTCGAGGGCGCCGCCCACGTTAAGAGGGACGGTCCGCAGCCGGCCTCCGACGTGCGCAGTACCGTCCGCGATCAGGGGGCACGCGTTCGATCGGCAGCTGCAGCGGAAGGAGAGGTATTCGATCGGAACGCGCAAGTCACTCGCGGGCCTGACGGCACTCTCTCATCCAAACGGTCGCTGATGAAACAGACCGGGAAGCAAGCCAAGGAAGATGCTGCCGGCAGCATCGACGACGCGCGCCAGGCCGTCAAAGACGCACTTCGAAAAGAGTAGCTCAGTCAGCCGACTTTGTCGGGATCGAACATGTGTCGATCCGGCTCAGCATCAGGCATTCGGGTGAATGGCGGTGAGCCCTTGTCTCGCCAATAGTTCGCAGCAAGATCCCGGCTCGACGTGCCCATGCCGGGAATAGGATCGATCTTTTCCTCTGTGCGAAGCGCCAGCCGTCCCTGCTTCTTACCGATGCTCGCCAAGCCACCACCTACCGCAGCGCCGAACATCGCCCCCACCGCCATCATGACGGCGCTCACGCCCCAGTCGTCGCCTCGCGTGGCCAACGCGCCTGCCGCGATGCCCAGCGCGAGAAAGAAGATGAAGACGGCTTTTCGCATGGCGCTTTCAGAGCTGCAACAGTACTACTAACTGCGCCAGATGCAAACAACGGGCTCTTCTTGGCTGTGGCAGCCCGAGTCGAGATAGCAACCAAAGAGTCGGTTGTCGTCCGATCCAGACGATCCGCGTCCGACGAGCAATCTGCGCCACGCCGGAATCGGTGTCCATGCCGCCGAGGACGTCGTTGTCGCCCATGAGTTCATCGCCACCTCGCGATCCGCCAAGCCCTGCGCTGATTGCGCAGACCCTGGGCCAGCTGGCATTCGGGTTGCTCGCGATGACGCTTTGCATCCCGTCGATGGCCGAATGGGGCGGCGTCTTCGGCATCACCCAGGCGATGGTGCAGCTCACCTTCCGCGGCTACGTCGCTGCCTACGGGTTGCTGCAACTGGTGTACGGCCCGCTGTCGGATCGCCTCGGCCGGCGCCGCTTGCTGCTCGCCGGCCTGGCGATCACGCTCGTCGGCACCTTTCTGGCCGCCCTGGCCGAGCACATCGCGACACTGATCGTTGCGCGCACGCTGCAAGGTGCCGGCACCGCGGCCGGCATGGTGGTCGGCCATGCGCTGGTGCAGGACCTTTTGAGGGGGCGGCACGCACGCGCATGATGGCGGGTATCGGCATGACGATGGGTCTGTGTCCGCCTGCCGGCACGCTGATCGGTGGGCAGTTGCACGAAGCGCTCGGCTGGCGTGCACCGTCCTGGTTGACGCTCGCGATCGGGCTGTGGCTCGCGGCGGCTGCGTGGCGGGTTCTGCCCCGGGACGCGTCGCATGCCTCAGCCGACGGGCCGCGCTGGCTGAGCGCAATGGGTTAGGCTTACGCCCGACTGGCGCGCGAACCCGGCTTCAGCGCGCACGTGCTACTGGTCGGTGCTGCGACCGCGACCTTCTATGCTTTCCTCTCCGGTGCGCCGCTGGTCTTTGCGCGGCAAGGCGTGACCCCAGGCCGCATCGGCTTGTATGTGATGTGCGTCCCCGGCGCCTGCATCGCCGGCAACTGCGTGACCACGCGCCTCGCGCACCGAGTTGGCGACCGCATGATGATCGGCATCGGGCAGGCGTTCTCGCTGGGCGGGGTCGGCCCGATGCTCGTGCTGGCACTGGCCGGCTGGAATCATCCACTCGGCATCGCATTGCCGCTGATGCTGCTGGGGATCGGGCACGGGTTGCTGATGCCGTCCGCGCTGGCCGGCACCGTCGGCCTGGTGCCGGTGCTCGCCGGCGCCGCGGCCGGCGTGGCCGGCGTCATGCAGCAGTTGTTGGGCGCGCTCGCCGGCTGGACGGTCGGGTGGGTGCCGCACGCCGATGCCCGTGGCCTCGCGGTGCTGATGCTGCTGCTGACCTCGGCGAGCGCGGCTGCGTACGCCGCGTTGTGGCGGCGCGCGTAACGCCTGGCTCGTCGGCCCAACCTGGCTATGCTGCGCGCAGCGGTCAGGACGCTTCGTACGACGACGGCGTCACCCCAGATCGCGCAAGAAACTCGCGCAGTTGGCTCAGTCCCTGCTTGTCGAGTTCGTTGTTGTGATGATGGGGGCGGTGCAGGATGGCCTCCACACGCTGCTTCGTCACCTTGACCCGCGCGCCGGACAGCGCCTCGATCTCGGCGCCCACGTGGCGCAACAGCGATTCGACGTCGCGCCAGTGAATGTTGTGGCTGGGCGGATCGTGGAAGATCAGCCGGATCAGCTTTGCATGGTGGCTGCTCATGATGATGCCCCGCAGGCAACTGTCGGTGCAGCGTAGCAGACCGTGCCGGTCGGTCCCGCGGCAGAGCAACTGAATGGTTCCGGCGTGGACTGACAATCCCCGGATTGCTCCAAATGTCCTCAAGGAGGGAATTCATGACCGTTGAAGAACAACGCGCCCTGCTCGCCGTAGCGCTGCTGGCCGCGTTTGCCGACGGCGACAAGTCCGAGGCCGAACGCGAGGAAGTCAAACGCATCGCCGCCACGCTGGGCGCCCAGGCCGCCGGGCTGAACATTCCGGCGCTGATGCAGGACGTGCTGCTCAAGCGCCTGGGCCTGAGCGAGGCTGTGCCCGCCCTGAAGGCGCGGGAACACCGGCAGCTGGCCTACGAGCTGGCGGTGTGCGTCTGCGATGCCGATGGCGCGCAGACTGAGGCCGAGCGCCAGTTTCTGGCCAGCCTGAAGGGCAAACTCGGTGGCACGCTGGACACCCGCTTCGAGGTCCAGGCCGACGGCCTGGCGCGCGAGACCGATGCGCCTGCAGCCGCGAGTGCCGGCGCAGCCGTTGGCGCAACTGTCGACCGCACTGCGCTGGACAAGAGCATCTTCAACCGCGCGGTGCTGTGTGGCGCGCTGGAACTGCTGCCCCAAAGCTGGGCCAGCATGGCCATCATCCCGCTGCAGGTGAAGTTGGTGCATGGCATCGCGCAGGCCCACGGCATCAGCCACATCGATGCCGCCATGGTCAAGGAGTTCATCGCCACGGCGGGCGTGGGCCTGACGGGGCAGTACCTGGAACAGTTCGGCCGCAAGCTGGTCGGCGGCCTGCTGGGTTCGGTGCTGGGTGGGCTGGGCCGCGGCGTGGGCAGCCTGGGTACGGGCATGGCGATGAGCTTTGCCACCACCTATGCGCTGGGGCAGTTGGCCGTGCGCTACTACGGCGGGGGTCGGCAGATGAGCACGGCGCTGCTGCAGCAGACTTATCAGGACCTGCTGGTCAGCGCCAGGCAGATGCAGCAGCAGGCCCTGCCTCAGATCCAGCAACAGGCGCGCACGCTCGACGCCGGCAAGGTCCTGGAGATGGTGCGCCAGCCGTTGGCCTGAGCCTTGCGCTCACGGCTGGCGCTGCATCGAGGCTGGCTCCAATGACAAAGGCCGGGGGCAGCATCTGCATGCCACCGCCGGTCCGAGCTTCACTGTCGGTCTCGTCGCTCAGAGCGCCGCGTCCTTCAGCTTCTTCAGCGCGCGGGTCTTGATCTTCACGGTCGCCGGCTTGGCCGCGAAGACGCGCTCCTGCTTGGTGAACGGATCGATGCCCGTGCGCCTTTTCTTCGCCGGCACGTTGACGACGTTGACCTTCAGCAGGCCGGGCAGCGTGAACGAGCCCAAGCCCTTCTTGTGCACGGAGGCCAGGATCGTCGCTTCCAGCGAGGCCATGACGGCCCGCACCGCCTTGAGCTCGACCGCAGCCAGTTCAGCCAGGTGAGTGATCAGGCTGCTCCTGTTGAATGCCGTGCTGATAGGTTTGACGGCCTTGCTCGGCGTTGCGGCCGCCTTCTTTGCGGGAGAGGCCTTCTTGGCCAGAGTCTTGGTCATCGGTTTCTTTGCGGTTGCCATTGAGTCTGAATGTAGAAGGTTGATGGTGCACTGAGCGAGGGCCGCGCATTCTAGGCGCGGTCGCTCGTGCGCGATGCGGTGGATCCCTCTGCAGAACGCGTCAGGCGCGCCCCGCCGCACAATGACGGGTATGAGCAACATCGCATCCCAGTTGAAGACCGAGGTCTCTCGCCTGGCACGCAAGGAAGTGCGCGCCGAGACGGCCAGCCTCAAGAAGTCCGTCGGCATCTACCGCGCCGAGATCGCCGCGCTGAAGCGGCGCGCTCAGGCGATGGAACTCGAGCTGCGCCGTCTGAGCGAGGCCCATGCGCAAGCGGTACCCGTCGAAGTGCAGGCGCAGCCTTCGCAGAAGCTTCGATTCACCGCGAAGGGCTTGGCATCGCAACGACGCAGGCTGGGCCTGTCGGCTTCGGACGTCGGATTGCTGGTGGGAGCTTCCGGCCAGTCGCTCTACAACTGGGAGGACGGCAAGGCGCATCCTCGGGCCAAGCACCTCCCGGCCATTGCGGCGCTCAGGACCATGGGCAAGAAGGAAGCTTCACCGCGACTGGCGTCGCTGCGGTAGGCGCCGGGGTGCGCGCACTCGTCTAGCAGCCATCAGGCCTGCCAAACACCATGGCCTGCCTCGCGCAGCCCGATGGCCAGTTCCACCTCGGGCAGCCTCGTAGGGCATCGGGTTGTAGACTTCGTACAGCGCTTGTCGAAGCGCAGGTCGAGCCCTGTCATGCCTACGTAGACGAAGGCTTGCCCAGCTGGTAGTCCGGGTTGGCATTGCGGAAGCGAGGCTCGTTCCACACCTGTTCCGCAGTTCGACGACGTACACATGATGGTGATGTCGTTGGCTGAGCCGTGACGTCGGTTCCGCACCCTTCTCCGGCATCAGCTCGTCGAGGGCGGGTGCTGATTTGCGGGCCGCGCGTTGATTCTGATGAGGGAATGCGAACCTGGAGCGTGATTGACTCCGCATGGCCAGCGTAAAGTGTGCAGCGCCGGCTTTCGCCGCCTGTCCATGAACGCACGATGTCGCCCACTTTGCGGTCATCGGCGCAGACGGATCTTGCGGAGTCCGCACGAGGAAATCGACGAGCCGGTCGGGCAGATCGCCTCCCAATCTGGAAATTGCCTACGCGACGAGCTCTAGCTCCTTGATCGCACTTCCATCTCCAGCCTCGCAGTCCATCAGAAACTGAAGCCAGGTCGACAACGCCTGTCGGCGCTCCGGGTAGTAGGTGTGCTGGTCGTAGATGCCTTCCACACCCGTGAGCTTGTGGTTCAGGCACATCTCTGAGATATCCCGCGGCACGCCGAGGGCGCGCATGTGCGACTTCATCGTGCTGCGCAGGTCGTGCGGCGTGAAGCGGCGGACCTTCGGCCGGTACTGCGCGATCCAATAGTCGATCGCCTCGCGCACGGTGTCCTTGCTCAGATGGGTGTCGCCCCCGTTCCTCTCGGCGCGGCTACGCGCCCTTGCCGGCAAGACGTAGTCCGACAGCGAGACGTAGGCGTGGAGCTCCTTGAACCAGTCGACGAGCCTCGGAGCGAGCGGGACGTCCATCGCAGGCCCGGTCTTGCTCTCGGGGATGTGCCAGCGTCCTTCTGCGAGATGCACGTCCTTCCACTTGGCCGTGAAGAGCTCGGCCCCGCGAACACCCGTGCTCAGCAGGATGCGGATCGCCAGCGCGTTCGGCCGCCGCATCGGCGCGTTCAGCAGAAGGTGCAGCTCCTCGCGAGTCAGCATCAGCCGTTTGCGGACCGGTGGTCGAGGTCCGAGGAGAGCGCTGATCATGATCCCGACACACGGGTTCGCGTTGAGGAGCCGCTTGCCGCATGCGTGCGTGAACAGGCACTTGGCCGTGACATGCAGGAGACTCGACTCGCCCCAAGTGAGCTTGCAGTCGTCGATCAGAGCCACGATGTCGCTGGACTCGACCTCGCGAACACCGAGCGAGCCTAGCCTGTTCTCGACCCGCTTGAGATGTCGCGAGTAGCAGACCCGCGTGCTCTTAGCCAGCGTGACGAGTACCTTCTCGCGGTAGTCCTTGATCAGCTGACGGACCGTCCAATCCTTGGCGAGCGCGGCTTTCGCCTTGAGCCGCTCAGCGATCGGATTCTTGCCTTGTGCGATCTCCGCCCGCTTGACCAGCGCCATCGTCCGGGCTTCGGACAGACTGATGGCCGGGTATGGACCCAAGGTCATCTCGGGTCGCTGGTTGCCGTATCGGTATCGCAGCACCCACGCCGCATTGCCCGCGGCCGACAGCGTGAAGATGAGCCCACCGCCATCGGTCATCGACAGCGGCTTGCCCGCCTTAATCCATTGCTTGAGCTGCAGGTCAGAAAGCAGCCCACCTTTGCTAGCCATTTCGGATCTCCCGGTGTCCCGGGGACAGCGGGCGAGTCGCCCGGCTGGTCACCCAACAAGTCACCCAAATTTGATGACATTGGGTGGCACGTCACGACACCAGAAGACAGCTTTCCAACCGAAAATCCCTTGTACGACAGGCGTTTACGGGTGGCGATTGAAACGGAGTGGCACCCCGTGAATCGTCACAGTAAAACGATGTCGTACTGCTCCGGATTCATCGAAGGCTCGGTGGCGAGCGAAATCGGCTTGCCGATGAATTCGCTCAAGCCCGCCAGGTGCACGCTCTCCTCGTCGAGGAACATTTCGACCACCGCCGCGGTGGCGACGATGCGGAACTCCTTCGGGTCGAACTGCCGCGCCTCGCGCAGGATCTCGCGCAGGATGTCGTAGCACACGCTGCGCGCGGTCTTCACCTGGCCGCGGCCCTGGCAGGTCGGGCACGGCTCGCACAGCATGTGCGCCAGGCTCTCGCGCGTGCGCTTGCGCGTCAGCTCCACCAGCCCCAGCGCCGAGAAGCCGCTGACCGTCGTGCGCGTGCGGTCGCGCGCCAGCTGCTTGCGGAACTCGGCCAGCACCGCCTGCTGGTGCTCCTCGCGCGCCATGTCGATGAAGTCGACGATCACCATGCCGCCCAGGTTGCGCAGCCGCAGCTGGCGCGCGATCGCGCCGGCCGCCTCGAGGTTGGTCTTGAACACCGTGTCCTCGAAGTTGCGCGCGCCGACGAAGCCGCCGGTGTTGACGTCGATTGTCGTCATCGCCTCGGTCTGGTCGATCACCAGCGTGCCGCCGCTCTTCAGCTCCACCTTGCGCGCGAGCGCGCGCACGATCTCGTCCTCGATGCCGAACAGGTCGAAGATCGGCCGCTCGCCGCGGTACAGCTCCAGCTTGGCCGCGCTGCGCGGCATGTAGGTCTCGCCGAAGGCCTTGAGCTTGTCGTACTGCAGGCCGGAGTCGATGCGGATCGCGTGCGTCGCGTCGTTCGCCAGGTCGCGCAGCACGCGCTCGGCCAGGCTCAGGTCCTGGTGCAGCAGCGTGCCCGGCGGCTGCTGTTGCGCGCGCTCGCGGATCAGGCCCCAGGTCTTGCGCAGGTAGGCGATGTCGTCGGCCAGCTCGGCGTCGGTCGCCTCTTCCGCGTTCGTGCGCAGGATGAAGCCGCCGGGCTGCTCGCCGACCAGCGCCTGCATGCGCGCGCGCAGCTGCTCGCGCGCCTCGGCCGGGCCGATCTTCTGGCTGATGCCGATGTGCTTGTCGTGCGGCAGGAAGACGAGCATGCGCCCGGCGATCGACACCTGCGCCGACAGCCGCGCGCCCTTGGTGCCGATCGGGTCCTTGATCACCTGCACGGTCAGCGTCTGGCCCTCGAAGATCTGGCGTTCGATCGGCGGCGGGGTTTCGCCGCGCGGGCCGTTGCCGGCCGGGTTCAGGTCGGCCACGTGCAGGAAGGCGGCGCGGTCCAGGCCGATGTCGACGAACGCGCTCTGCATGCCGGGCAGCACGCGCGCCACCTTGCCGAGGTAGACGTTGCCGACCAGCCCGCGCTCGAGCGCGCGCTCGATGTGCAGCTCCTGCACCGCGCCGTTCTCGACGACCGCGACCCGCGTCTCCTGCGGCGCCCAGTTGATCAGGATGTCCTGGCTGGCCATATCGCCGGCAAGTCTAGGCGACCGCGAACCCGGCCCGGCGCAGCAGGCGCGCGGTTTCGTGCAGCGGCAGGCCGACGATGCCGGAGTGGCTGCCGTCGATGTGCACGATCCAGGCCGCGATCGCGCCCTGGATCGCGTACGCGCCGGCCTTGCCGAAGGGCTCGCCGCCGGCCACGTAGGCGTCGATCGCCGCTGCCGGCAGCGGCGCGAAGCGCACGTGCGAGACGCTCAAGGCGGCGTGCGGGCGCCGCCCGTCGTGCACCGCCACCGCGGTGAGCACGCGGTGCGTGCGACCCGACAGCGCCGCCAGCATCGCCCGCGCGTGCGCCGCGTCGGC